>DOXE01000485.1 GCA_003519205.1 Chloroflexota bacterium | reverse complement strand
GAGCAAAACCGGGCTTTGAACCTTTCCCATTTTTGCAAGAACTTTCCCGGTTTTGCCTAAGTACCTTATTTAACGACAGATCAGGACAGGCAGTTCGATCTGCTGTAATACTTTATTTACGGTACTGCCGACGACAAGTTGCAGTGCTGGACGTTGACTAAATCCGCCCATGATGATCAGGTTATTTTCCTGTTGTCCGATGCTTTCCAGGATCGCCTTAAAGGCCGGCCTGTCTCCCTGGATATAGCTGGCTTCGACTTCTCGCAAAGCCAGATAGCTTTTAGCACGATCGAGCGCTAATTTCGCCTTCTCTTTTCCTAGGGCGAGGACCGATAAAGATATAGACCAATTTCTGGCCGCGTAAGCCGCCAGGTAAAGCGCTTCATCGGCCTTCTGGCTGCCATCGTATGCTAATAAGGCCCGGTCCATTTTCGAATCCACCCCTTCCGGTATGACGAGAACCGGACGAGGGCTTCGCGCCAATATCTTATTAAAGTCAGTGCCAAAGCCCGTTGCCGTCTTTGGCCCGGATTGATGTACTAGGCTCAAGACCAGCAGATCGGCTAACGCCGACCGTTCCACAATTTTGCCGGCCACCCGGCCGACATCGGTAGCGAATTCTCCGGGTATGCCATTCTCATGGCAAAAACGCTCAAAATCGAACCGTAGATTTTGAATTGTTTCGCTGGAAGATTCTTCTTCATCCTTGACGATCCGAAGGGCTAATAAACGGCCATTCTCCCGCTTGGCAATCAACGCTGCGTGTGCAACCATGTTATAATCTGCTTCCACACCTCTGCCCGCGACCAGGATATCTGCAAATAAACTATCACTTTCCCGTTTGGCCAACCTTTCCCTTCGCCACTCACCCGGCGCTGGCCCCGCTTCTAGAGCATCTGGCGTGACCGCCTGGAGGACTTGGACCCCAGTCTGTCCGGCGATATTCCCCCTTCGCTGGGCGAGATCGGAGGCGACCGCCACGGTGTCGACATTCCAACCGAGATCTGCCCGAAGATCCTGGCGGTGCTTTAAGACCAACACATAAAGGTCGGTCTCGGTTAATCCTGGAAATTGCCTTTCGAGACCTTGTTTCCTTATCAACCGGAGCATCGGCATATACACACGATCGTACCAGGCAATAACAGCATCGTCGTATGAAATGCCTTCCCGTTGGGGATCCAGACCCAATAAGAAACGTTTCGCCTCGATTTGATCCAATAACACATAATATTGGTCAGAGTTTTTCATGAATAAATTGGAATTCGGCCGCACCTGATCGATATTCGTTTGCTCCAAAAAATCGGCATAACGGGCTTTGTGTAAGATATCCTCGGGTGTGTCGTCAGGCATTAACGGTACCCGGGCATCGAATTCGGTGACGTGTGCCATGATAGACTTGTTACCCATTTGCCTGGCCACCGACACGCGATGGTTGCCATCGATGACGAAATAAGCCTCGCCTAACTTGTATACGGTAATGGGGTTCAAGCCCCGGCGTTCAATATGAGATCTTACTCTTGTCCACCGCTCCTCGGCACCGTCGCTCCTTGGATGGAAAGTGCGGGTAAAATCTTGTTGCCGGCCGACGCTGCCCACAATCGCATCCAGCGGGATCTCTTGTAAGCCAAGTTCGCTGGTATCTGAAGCTTTTAAATCACGCCGGATGGCATCAAAAGATAATAACTCGGCCGATTCGCCTTTCAAACTGGCCAGCACCTGTTGTAAAGATGCCTGCCGGCGAGCTTCCTTGAAATCCTCTTTGGCCGAATTCAAAATATAATTTGACATAATCTTTTACCGACCGTAATTCAATTCTAACTTATCCATTTTATCACCTGGCAGAGGTTTCATCAGTATGTTAGCATTTCTTTCATAATTCAATACTGGCTCAATCCAACAAGGAGGACTTAAATGGCAGAGCATGTTTATAAGAAGATAGAAATCGTGGGTTCATCCCCAAACAGTCTGCAGGAGGCTATCGAAAACGCGATAACCAAAGCATCGGAAACGCTGCGTAATATGCGCTGGTTTGAAGTAGTCGAAACTCGCGGCCAAATCGAAGAAGGCAAGGTGGCTCATTGGCAGGTTACCGTCAAGATCGGTTTTACCCTCGAATGACGATGATTTGTTACAGGCCATGGGCAAAATGATTACCCACGCGATAGTGCGGAGGCCCGGCGTGGATTGCGTCCAGGGCCTGACAACCAGCAATTTGGGAACGGCCGATTACACCAAGATGCTGCTACAACATGCCAACTATATCAATGAGCTCAGGTCTATTGGCCTGGAGGTTACCATCCTGGATGCGTTGCTTGGCTATCCAGACGCTTATTTTGTCGAAGATGCGGCCGTCGTCACCCCAAACGTGGCCGTGATCACCAACCCTGGCGCGCCTTCCAGGCAGGGCGAAGAACGTGCGTTAGAATCCCTCTTAGCCAGCTATCGTGAGGTAGCCAGGATCCAGGCTCCTGGCACGGTTGAAGGTGGCGATGTGCTCATGGTTGGAAATCACTTCTTTGTGGGGATTTCGGAACGCACGAACAAAGAGGGGGCCAGGCAGCTAGGCCGTATCCTGGAGGCGTATGGCCAT
>DOXE01000279.1 GCA_003519205.1 Chloroflexota bacterium | reverse complement strand
TTAATAATGAAATGGGGGTTGTCAAGGGTGGGTGAAATTGGAACTTGGTCCAAATGTTGCGGTATGAGTGCGCCTTCCTAGATTTTAGATCTCTTGCCAACACCTTGAGTTTTCCGAAGGTTTCCATAAGATAAGCATATAGTAAGCTGCACGAAGTTCGAGGAGACTGAATGGGTGGCTTTGAAGGAATGGGTTTACACTAAGATCGAGAAAAATGAAGTCACACCACTCCAGTGGAATAGTGCATTTAAAATCCCAACCCGAGAGATCGGGTTTCAAACCTCTAATGCAGGATATTGAAGGCGACAAAATTGTCAAAATGACGTTAAATGAACTCACAGAAGGTTGGTGGGAAAATCAACCTCGGAACGCAAAGCAGTACCCATCAAGATTGACTAGAATGGGCATAAAAGTCAAGGATTTCAACAGATACGAGTTTTCGGGAAAGACAAGTTTCGAAAGGCGCTCCAGGGAATCCTCTCGGTCCCTGTCGTTTACAAGAATTTTTCGACGCTCCATACCCCGGATCATGATGTGGTGCAGGAGACCTGGTGCGTCAAGACAGGCTTGTCTCGTCATGGCTCAAAATAACCTCTCCCCCAGATCCCCTGACAAATTATCTTTCTAGCTGCGTCCCCCTTTCTCAACGGATTCGTTTGATTCAACAACTTCGTTTATGCAATGTCCGGATGTTCAGTCGGTGGTTCTCATCTCCTTACATCGGCCGATACAGGGCACAAATGGTGCAAAAATAATAAACAGCAAGGTAAAGATGACGGCCAGGGCCACGCTCAGCCAAAACCAGCACAGGTTGATGTCGCAGCGGGTCACCAATAACCATCCCAGCGCGAGGGTTATCGCCAGCGCAATGATAAACGGCAGGCGGGCCGAAGGTATATCGCATCGCCAGCGAGCAAACCAGATGATGGCGGCGATCAGGGCGATGAGCATCAGCAACCAGAGCATTTTGCAGAGCAGAGAGGCGCCGCCGGGCAGTTTGCTGCTCTGGGGCGGGGTCCTGGCCTCTTCGCGGCAGTCGGTCTCTTCCAGGACGACTTGGGTTTCCCACAGACCAGGGTTGGTTACGGTGACCGTGTCGGTATAGCAGCCGTTTGCGTCGGTGGTGACATAGCGCACCTGCTTGGTACCGTCCGGTGCCGTGTAGATAACCCCAACTTGGGCATTGGGCTGGGGCGGCGTGGTGCACCCTTCGGTCGTCAGGGTGCATGTTCGGTCAAAGACCGTCATGTCCGTAAGCCGCGTACTGGTCTTGGGATCGATCTGGCCGCAGCGGATTGTGGTTTCGGCGTCAATGGCAGCGCTGTTCTTCAGACCAATTTGCAGTGTAATGGCGCCAAGTTGCTTAAGCGTATCCACGCGGGGCGTATAGGCGGAGACGGTGACCGTTTCTCGCGAACACAAGGGCGCAGCTTCAGCGGGTTGAAGAGTGACCTGGGCGCTGCCCACCGCGCGGGGGCCGATAGTCAACCGTTGCGGCGTCATGATATAGGACCAGCTCTCGGGCAGGCCGTCCAGCTTGAAGAATGCAGTGATGGTTTCATCGAAGGGATTCTCCACCTCGAAGCGCGTTGTCACCGGTGCAAAGGGGCTGCCGGTAGTGGTGGTGAACTCACTGATGTTCTCCTGGGTCCAGTTGTTAGCAGGGTTGACGTCGTTAGCCACGCCATACGCTGTTAGCTTGACGCATGAATGCACATCGCCGCTGGGGGTCCAGTCGCCGCTGATGATAAAATTCGCGTTGGGATTGGTGTCCTGGCCTTGCAACAGCGGTACAGTGACCACGTTGAGCGACCGAAATGGGCCGCCCGCCGCCCACGGTTCGCGGATATCTAAATGAACTTCGAAATTGGTGGCATCGGCATGGCCCTGATTGCGCACCCGGCCGTAAACTTTGTTCAGTTCGCCCACCACCGGCTTTTCATTGGCATCGATGACCGTCAGCGGGTCGGCTTCGAAGTTGCCGGCAAGGTCCGGGGCGTCCACCCAAATGTCGATGGTTTTCCAGCGGTTGTCCTGCCGGACGACATAGACATCGTTTTCCGTGGGCGGCACGGTGTAGTTGAGCCGGATCTGGGCCTCGCCGGCGCTCATGGCGGTCACTTCGATGTTGACGCCGGAGCCCACATCATTGAAGACATTGCGCGGGGCAGTGGTGGTGTGCGGTGCGTCGTCCAGGTCGCCGCTGGTAATCGCCGATTCCTGGATAATAGCCGGCCCTTCCCCCTGGTTGACATAGTCATTGGTCTTGGTGATCACCACGCCGGCATCGGGCAGGTCGGTGTCCAGGTTTTGCTGCCGGCGGTATTCGGCCATGTAGTAGAGGCGGTCGCCGATTTCAACGGCTACCGTTTTAGTGTCGTTGTTATCCACATCCATGGGCCGGATCGTATAGTTCTGATTGACAATGGGCGAAGCCACGGCCGGTTTGGCTACGCGGGTGACTGTATTGCCGGTGGCTGCGCCGGTTTCGTCCAGCCAGCCCACGCGCCATTTCTCCCATCCGAGGACGTGGACATTGTGTTCCTTGTCGCTCATATGACTCCACGGTCCCACAAAGGGGCGCGCCGTAGTCACTTCGGGATAGGCGAACAGATCGATGAGGCCCACCATGCGGCCGGCCAGGTTGGTGATACGGGGATCGCTGGAAGCCAGATTCATAGTGCCGGCCGCCATGAGCCGCCATCCAGGCGCGGCTGCCATGGTGTAAGGCCAGGCACCGTTGGTGGACCATTCGGGTCGGGAGACGTTTTCATCGGTGACCACCAGCAGGTAGTCGGTGTTGCCGATGTCTACACCATTGCTTTGGGCCATATCTACAGCCTCCTGCACCAAATCGATGAGTGGTGTGCGCGGTGTTGTCTCATACCAGTTCAAGGCATGGTTGAGCTGGTACCAGCCGTATGTGGTCACGGCAAAGTCGATTTCAGCGTAGGAGACCTCGTTAAAGTAGGTGTTCAGGGCCTGTTCGATGGCCATGGCCTTTGCGGCCACGGTTGGAGTAACTGGATCGGCGGCGGTTGTTTTCATAAAGATGGCGGTGACCGGGATGGTGCCTTCCAGCGGACCGATGCGGAACCCGTGAATGGTGTCAGTCCCCGTGGTTCCCTGTAAAACGCCGGCCGCGTTGCGGTTGTGGTGATCCGGCCCCATGGGGTTACGGTTGTTGATCTGCAGCAGGGCGTTGCCCGCCGAGTCGGTACCGTCGATGGTGAGCATGTGGACGCCGTCGTGGGAACCGTTATCGTCGATATCCAGGTTGGATATCAAGCCGCGCCATATGGTGCGGGCGTGTTCGGGCTGGGTGGAGATAAGGGTCGGTATCGTGGGCAGGGCTGTCACCCCGGCGGCTGGGGTCACAGCAGTGATGGTCGCTGAGCTCATGGGCTCGCTGAATTCGATCTCCAGGGTAATGTCCTGGGTGCGGAAGGCAGTAAAAGCGGCAGCAGCATCAAAGGTGGCCGGTTGGATGGCCAATTGGGCCGCACCCGCGTCCCATTCCCAAAATGCCTGATAGACGAGGCGGGCGCCCGAGTAGACCGTGACCTTGCGCACATAGGGCCGTGAGTTGTCCACCAACACTGAACGGACATAATCGGCACTGTGGATGAAGTCCTCCACGATGAGATGTACAAAATAGGTGCCGTCTGGGAAACGTGCATCCTGGTTTTCCCGCGCCACCAATGCATCGGTCCCATTGGGTTCGGCGCCGCTGCCTTTGCGGGCGTCGGTCTTCCAGAACTGGCTGCTGTCCACATTGGCCAACGCACCGTCGGAGCCTTGAGTATTGGTGACGATCCAGGTCAAAAAGGTGCCCCATATGTTCTCGCCCAGAAGGTCGGCGGGTAAAGCGGTGTAGACCACGTCGTTTTCTATGCCGAACAGATCTCTATATCCGGTTTTTTCAAGGTTGAAATTGAGCAACCGGTAGGGCGCGGCTGCGCTACGCACATTTTCGCCGTCCTCTACGCCGGCTTGAATCCAGTAGCCGCTGCACAGCGGTGCGGCTCTAAGGTTTTTGGTGGGGCTCATATCGTCAAAAGCATCCACCAGAAAATCGACATTCCCCCAGGCCGGCTCCCGTGGTGTGGCGTGATTGTTGGCCGCGGCATCCACCCCAATAAAGTCGTCGCCGTCGCTGTTGGTGTCCGTCACCACCGGTGCCGTGTTATGGGGGTCCCTGTCGGCATCGGCGGTAAAGCGTTCCAGGTTGTGAAAGCGCATGCCCCAATGGACATGGTGGCTATCCGCGTTTCCAAA
>DOXE01000371.1 GCA_003519205.1 Chloroflexota bacterium | reverse complement strand
GCCGGCACTCGATCGGTGATCACCAGATTGGTTGCCAACGATCCCAGGTTTAGCAACGTCAACGTGTAAGTCATTTGCCTGTTTGAACCGGGCGGATCAGGCCAGACCTCTTTCACTAACCACAACTCTGGATCGACGACAGTCACCGTATAAGGCTCTCCGGTGGTCACGTCGCCTATTGCGCTCTCAACCTGGTAGTCGTTATTGGCGATAACAGTTCCACTCGATACCTTGCTCACGTCAACGCTGAAGACGAAAGATGTTGTTTCGCCTGTGACCAGATTCACGGTGCGGGTGAATGAGACGAAATCCTGGCTGAATTCTCCNNGCTAACGGCCGACACGGTGACCGGTTCATCGATCATAGGGTTGCTGATCGTTGCCGTATTAACTATCTCTCCGGAATATGTGTCGGAAACCGTCACGTTGAAGCTGATCACTACGGTCTGATCAAAACCAACTACGCCGGTCCAGCTCAAGGTGTTACCATTAATAATTGGATCAGGCTGGATGCTGGATTCTGCGCCGTTAAGCGTCACTTCGTCCGGTAACACGTCCTTCAGAGACGTATTAGTACCAGTGTATGCTCCCGTATTCCGGATCTCGATTATGTAGAATAAATCGACTCCGCCGGTATGCGCCAGGGTGGGCGAAACTGTTTTGATCGAGGTGTTGAATTTGGGATAACCTTCAGGTGGGTCGATGGGGTCGGCATGGACAACGGTGGGGTCCACTTGAGCCAATCCCATGAATAGGACTAGCAACAGGAGGCCTGTTAAAATCGGTAAGGCTAACGGAAGCCAATTTAAAAGTTTGCGAAATTGAGCGCGTGAAGCCATCTGCCACCTCCCGGTATATTTAGCAGGCTACTTCATCAAGTAGCTGCTCAAGCGGTACAAGCATATGTCGACCGACTGTCTAATGTTACTCACATTAGACGCTTTGATAATGGGACAGTGGGCCTATTTTGTTGGTGGGATCTCGCTGGTTAGAAGCCGAAGGAATCTGATGGGACTTCTGGCGGCAGCCGAGGTAAAATTGTACACGAGTAAACGGGTTCAATCCTCTGGTTGTTGCCCTCCCCCAAGCATGCTACAATGCCCGCCGGTCAGACATCTGGTGTTTTTTCAGGAGAGGACAGATTCAATGAAAGCTGGCACCAGATGTAATATTGTAGGAAAAGATCATGCGTGTTCGACAAGACCTGGCATTGCGGGTCATTGAAGCGATACAGGCGGCGCAGACGATTGGTGTTTTGCCTGAATTTGAGATCCCGACCGTCGTCATCGAAAAGCCAAGGGATCCCAGCTTTGGCGACTACGCCTGCCCAACGGCCATGCAAATGACTCGCCTGGCCAGAATGGCGCCAATGAAGATCGCTGAAGCCATCGCCAACTATATGCCAGAGGTCGAGTACATCGACTCTGCCAGTTTGGCGCCCCCAGGTTTCGTCAACTTTCGATTGACGGCCGGTTTTTTGCAAGGTCAGGTGGAAGAGATCCTGGCCTTGGGACTTAATTATGGTTCCTTTAACTTGGGTGATGGCAGGCGAGCCCAGGTCGAGTTCGTAAGTGCCAATCCCACCGGACCGCTGGGCGTCCATCGCGGCCGTGGCGGGGTGATGGGCGATACCCTGGCTCGGGCCATGGAGGCCGCCAGTTTTGATGTCACCCGTGAATATTACTTCAACAACGCCGGCCGGCAGATGGAAATGTTGGGCGAGTCGCTCAATATTCGTTACCGGCAGGCGTTAGGCCAGGGTGCTGAATTGGGCGGGGATCATTACCAGGGTGATTATCTTTATTGGATCGCTTTGGTTCTGGTTGGGCAATATGGCGATAGCTTGCTCGAAAAACCAAGGGAATTTTTCTCCAAAATTGCCGAGGAGACGATTTTCGCCAGCATAAGGGCCACATTGAAGCGATTAAACATCGTCTTTGACGTCTATTACAACGAGGATGATCTTTATACTTCTGGCCGGGTCTGGGAAGCCCTCGATGAGTTAAGATTGAAGGGTTACGCGTACGAAAAGGACGGTGCTTACTGGTTCAAGTCCTCTGAACTGGGAGACGAAAAGGACCGGGTCCTGATTAAGTCGGGAGGAGAACCGACCTACCGGATGGCCGATATCGCCTATCATTGGCACAAATCTGAGCGGGGTTTCGACCTGGTCGTGGATATTTTCGGAGCCGATCACCATGCCACTGCGCCCACGGTGATGATGGGCGTGAAAGCCATGGGTCAGGACCCTGACTTCGTCCATGTCCTCATTCACCAGTTTGTAACCCTTATTCGGGAGGGGGAGCAGGTGCGCATGAGTACCCGGCGTGGCCATTTCGTGACTCTGGACGAGTTATTGGACGAAGTTGGCCCCGACGCCGTGCGTTATTTTATGTTGTCGCGCTCGGGAAACAGCACCATCGATTTCGATATGGATTTGGCCGTCGAACAGTCGGATAAGAACCCTGTCTACTACGTGCAAAACGCCCACGTGCGCTGTGCTGGCATCTTCCGCAAGTGGGACGAAGCTGGTTTGCCGGCCGAAGCGGACCAGGATGCTGATTTGAGCCTGCTTACTCACGAAAACGAGCTGGCTTTCCTGCGAAAAGCCCTGGAATTGACGGAAACCCTCGAGTTGATGGTAACCCAATACGAACCACACCACATCGCCTTTTACGCTTATGAGTTGGCGGCGCTGTTCCATCCCACCTACGAGACTTGCCGCGTATTGCACAGCGAGGTGCCTGAACCATTGCGGCTGGCCCGATTACGATTCTACCGGGCAGCCAAACAACTCTTTGCCCGGGTGTTGGACCTGATGGGGATGAGCGCCCCCGAAGTTATGTAATCAATAATTTGGGAGTTGACATGCACCACAGTACACCGTATTGTGTGAATCCAGGTGCATGGCAAGACTCGATAAACAGCTTGTAAATCATGTCCACTTTTTAAGGAGTTAACTGAATGGGATTAAAGAATGATGCCTGGATACGGCGAATGGC
>DOXE01000024.1 GCA_003519205.1 Chloroflexota bacterium | reverse complement strand
CGTCTTAGGAACGCCGACAATTTGCAGCCCTTTATCAGACAGTGCATCTGCAATAGACATTGATCCATCACCACCTACGGCGATCAGGGCATCAAGTTCATGTTTTCGAAAAGCAGCAACGATCTCGTCCGAACGATCTACCTCGATATAATTGCCAGTGAGATCTAACGTTGGATACCGGAATGGATTGCCCACATTCGTGGTCCCGATAATCGTTCCTCCAAGATGAGTGATACCTCGAACGGTCTCTCTCTCAAGTGGCATTAAGCCGCCATCCGGAAACCTTTCTGGATTAAGGAATCCAGAATAACCATCCCTGATACCATAGCATGACCAACCACGATTCAGTGCTGCCAAAACCACAGAGCGGATCACGGCGTTTAAGCCTGGAGCATCCCCACCGCCTGTCGTAATCGCGATTCGTTTGGATGTCATTGACAAACTCCTCTTACATAATGCAAGGCAATAATTCAATTCAAACCTACTTAGTATACAATGGATTGTGGTTGCAAACTTATGTGATCCAACACATTCGGTGAAAATGATATCAAATCAAGGAAAACCACCTTTTGCCGTAAGGGTCTGGCATCTTTTATTACGTTCTGGTTTTCATCTCCTATACAATGAGTTAGCCTGGACCTATGACGGTGTTAGCTGGCTAGTATCTCGTGGTCAGTGGCGAGCTTGGCAACGCGCCGGATTACCGTTTCTCCTTAGTGACAATGTCCTCGAGCTCGCCCATGGCCCAGGACATATGCTTTTGGAATTAGAAATGGTTGGTTTCAGGCCAATAGGCGTAGACCTTTCACCGTTCATGGGTAACCTGGCCAAAAAAAATCTTAGAAAAGCAGGTTCGAACGCAAACCTTGTCCGAAGCCGGGCGCAGGCTCTGCCTTTTCCAGACAAAACATTTGATAGTATCTTGGCGACGTTTCCTACCGAATTTATTGTGGATTCGGAAACCGTATCTGAGGTTCGCCGAACGCTTAAATCTGGTGGCAACGTGGTCATCGTCGCCGAGGCACAACTTACGGGTGGAGGGATTATACGGGGTATTATTGAGTGGCTATATTTCGTCACTGGACAACGCCAGGTTTTTCAGGGCGATCAAGACGAGGCCAAATTTTGGTTAAGGAGCCGGCAGAGTTACGTTGATGCCGGTTTTGACGTTCGTTTAGAACAAGTCAGGCTGGAAGATAGCATAGTTACAGTGGCTATCGCCAGTAAAAGTGACCGTCCTGAGTGGTTGCCTTAATCTGAGGGCGCTTGGTACAATCAGCTCTATGAATGATGATCCGAACAAAACAGAACAAAGTGAAGAAAGTTGGCAGGAGGCCACCGACCGTCCAGCATCGGTGGGCGAAAAAGCGATATTGTTCCTGGTCATGGCTCTTGTCCTCCTCGCTGATTTCCTTAGCAAGCTATACATTGAGAATTCGCTGGAGCTGAATACCAGTTGGGCACCTATTCCAGAATTGGCCGCATTTTTTCGAATCACACATGTAAGTAACACAGGGGCAGCTTTCGGGCTATTTCCCAGCGGGAGCATTCTTTTCATGCTGGTTGCCATTGGTGTATCCATCTTCATCATCATCTACAATTCACGGCTACCAGCCGACCATGCCCTTTATCGAGTCGCTTTAGGTTTGCAGCTTGGGGGTGCGCTTGGCAACCTTATTAGCCGTCTGCGTGTGGGCCACGTAACCGATTTTTTGGATTTTGGCCCCTGGCCGGTCTTCAATTTGGCCGATTTTTCCATCGTGGCAGGTGTTTTTCTGTTAGCCTTTTTGATGTTGCAGGAACAACGTCAAGACAACCAACGACAAAAAGTTGGCCCGGCCGATATTGCGACAACAGACAAAAATCACTCAGATTCCAGTGAAGACCACACCATGCTTTGGAATGAGTGAGCGTCACCGAACGGTAATCCTCGACGCACCTGGGGAACGGGTTGATAAGGCACTAGCCGATGCGTTACCAGAACTTTCCCGCGCTCAATGCCAGCGCCTACTAAAAGAAGGACGGGTGTTTATTGATAGTCGTCCAGTGAAGGGCAGCAAGCGGTTGGAAGGCGGGGAACAAGTCGTCATTGACTTGCCGAAAGTTGAATCGAGCGAAATCGAACCCCAAGCCATTCCTATTGACATAATATACGAGGATGAAGATCTCATTCTAATAAATAAACCGGCTGGTATAGTGGTGCATCCATCCGTAGGCCATGAAAGCGGGACGCTGGTCAACGCTGTCCTGGCTTATTGTCCCGATTTGCCAGGTGTTGGTGGGGAGAAGAGACCTGGAGTAGTTCACCGTTTGGATAAAAATACATCGGGACTAATCTTATTCGCTAAAAATGACCACGCCCTACGTTATCTTCAGCGTCAATTTAAGGATCGCACCGTCGTCAAGGTGTACCAGGCACTTGTCTACGGGCTATTATCACAAAATGAGATATTAATCGATGCTCCTATCGGCCGTGATCCAAAAGATCGAAAGCGAATGGCCGTCATACCTCCTGAATCTTCGGCCAGGTCAAGAGTAGCGCTCACCCGAGTTAAAACACTGACTTGTTTTAATGAATACACCTTGCTGGAATGTCATCCATTAACGGGACGCACTCATCAATTAAGGGTGCACTTAGCTTTCGCCGGATATCCAATCGTGGGTGATGATGTCTATGGACGGCGAAAACAGCGATTACTGGCCGGCCGTCATTTTTTGCATGCGGGAATGCTTACCTTTCGAAGGCCATCGGACGACCGGGAGAAAACTTTTTCATCCCCGCTGCCTCTTGAATTACAATCGATTTTAGATGAGCTGGTGTGATTCGCCCGATTGTGGTTGAGTCTCAATTGGGATTGAGACAAAGAAAGCACTCCCATTCCCCGCTTGGCTTTCGCACCATGCCCGGCCGCCATGCCGTTCTGCGATTGATTTGGCCAATGCCAATCCCAAGCCTGTACCCTTAGTACGTTCGTTTTCCCGAGTCTTTACCCGGTAAAACTTTTCAAACAGGCGCAACTGGTCCTTAGAAGAGATTCCCGGACCATTATCGCGGACGGTGATGACAACCTCGTCTCTTTCCTTTTTTGCTTCTAAGGACACATCACCGCTATTAGGCGCGTATTTGATAGCATTGCTAACATAATTGGCCACTGCCTGCCGGATCAAAGCGGCATCTCCGTTGATGGTTGGTAAATCCCGTTCGCATTGAATCACCAATTGGACCCCGCTTTCCCGAGCCGGTTGGAGATATTCCTGGTAAACGCTGTCCAATATGTCTCTTGGCCGTAGCTGGCTAAAGTCCAATTCCACGCCAGCTTCGAGCCGGCCCAGGTCTAACAAACCGTCTACGAGATCTGACATTTGTTCGATGCCACCAACGATCTTAAGTAAGTACTCTTCTTGCTTGGGCTCCAACGCACCGACCATTGGCATCATGGTAGCATATCCCAACATAAAGGTCAGAGGGCTTCGCAGGTCGTGGGACACGGTTGCCACGAACTCTGATTTCATCTCATCGATCTCTTTTAAGTAGGTGATATCGTGGAGTACGGCAACACGGCCGATGGCTTGTCCATCGTTGTTGAAGATCGTAGATGAGCTGGCATTGAGAACGAGGCCATCCTCAATCGGGATCTCGACGTTAAATGTCCTCTCTGATTCGGTGGTTAATGCCTCGATGAGTTCCTGCGAATTTACAGAATCCTTAATAGACCGACCGATTACCTCAGATGCCCTGATATCAAAAAAGCGCTCCATCGCCGGATTGATCAGCAGGATTCGATCTGTTTGATCGGTGACGATGACAGCGTCTGAGGTACTTGACAACACGGCCGCCAACCGCCGGCGACCGCCTTCGGCTGTTGCGAATAAGCGCGCATTTTCAACCAAGACCGAGGCCTGCCCTGACAAGGTTCGCAAGAAGCTCAACTCGGTCTGGTCAAATTGGTGAGCATCCCGGTAGGAAAGCCAAAAGATGCCTTGAAATCGCTGTTTCGTGGCTAATGGTAGGGCGACGAGGGCTTTTGGTAATAGCTCAGGAGCTTTACCATTTTTCAAAATGCCGTTTACTTCTGCCGGCGAAGGTAATACCAACTCTTTTTGTTGCCGGATCAGCCTCATAACCTGTCGATCGTAATTGGCCATCGTGGAGCTTGCCGGACCTTCGCCAAAGGATAAAGGTTGCCGGCCGCTGGGATTCATGACCACGACTCGCGCGCCTGCAGCACCTGTTCCTCGCAGTGCACCCTTAAGCACTGATGGCATACCCTGGTTGATGTCGATACTTTTGGATACATCCTGGCTCACATCCAACAATAGCGATAGTTCGTCTAACCTTCGTTTCAGCGAAAGCTGCATTTGGCCAAATGCAAGGCCCAGACGGCCGATTTCATCGTCACCTTGAGGGTTGATAGGCGTATCTAAGCTACCCCCGGCGATCTCCTGAGAAGCATGAGCCAGTTCAGTTAATGGACTCGTGATACTCCTCCCCAACCATAGTAGGAGGGCGCCAAATAATACCATGGCCCCAATTAAAACAATGGCCAATTGGGCTGCAATCTGTAAAGCTTGCTCCAATATCACTTCATAGGGCACCGTGATTACTACGCTCCAAGGATGATCGGGTCCGGGCAAATAATAAATCAACTGTCTGGCATTAGTACTTCCTTGTAATCCTTCAAAGGCCGTTCCTGGAAGGCCATTTCTGTTGCCAATTTCTCGCCGGCCATTGGCTGGTGGAGCCCAGCTTTTCATTAAATTCTCAGACTCTGGATGTCCGATAACTTGATTTTGCTCGTCAAGAATAAATCCAATACCTTTGCCAAGAGTGCCTTGTAAGGCAACAACAAATTCCTCGAGAGATACATCGGGTACCCGACCCACCAGGGCTGCCTGAACATCTCCTTGATTATCGAGTACGGGAACGACATAGCTCAGGACATATTCAACGCCTTCAAGTTCCTGAGCAGAACTGATGAATGGGGCGCCACTCACGAGAGCATCATTAACGGCAATAGATTCCATATTCGTAAGCGATTCGGAAACCAGATCTTCTGGATAGTTGGCTATTACTTCATTTGAATCGTTAATCAGCATCAAACTTCTAAAAAATGGCCCGGTTTTGAATAGTTGTTCCAGGATCTGCTGACTTTCTTCCTTATTGGAAGATAATAATTCATCCATCAGGCTGGTTTGAACGAGCAAGTTCTGCCGTTGACCACGAAAATTGGGTATTGACGATGACACGGCTTGAGCATCTCTCGCCATTTGGTCGATGACAAGATCCGTGGACAAGCGTATTGCCAAATTAAAACCAATGACGATTAGGAGAAAGCTAAGCAGTACGGCGAAAAGCAGGAAAGTCGCTAC
>DOXE01000090.1 GCA_003519205.1 Chloroflexota bacterium | reverse complement strand
ATCGCCATCGCCATTGTGGTGACACTTTTGGACACCGTTAGCTCGTCCATACGAAAGCGAATCATCTAATATGAGACCAGAACTGGATCGACTAAGATGAGCGAAGCAACGATAGGTGAAACATCTGCCAAACGCGCCGGCAGAAATCTTGTCCGCACCATACTCATCATCCTGGGTATCCTGCTAATCTTCCTGGTCTATGCCGGCGCGGTTTCCATGACCGACATTAATCTTGAGAAGCCTCTCAACCCCGAAAGGCAGGAGAGCCTGATCAGGGTTCTTCGCTTGCTGGCCGATCCTGATATCCTGAGCGTGGATGAGGAGACCGGCCAATTGATCCTGAGTGAAGCGGCCAGGACAACGGTCGATCGCATCATCGAAACGATATTCATGGCCTTGGTGGCCTCGACAATTGGCACTATTTTGGCTGTGCCGATCTCCTTCTTAGCTGCCCGCAATCTCATGGAAAATATAACCTGGCCTCTGGCCTCGATCTCGGCCGCTATCGTCGGCCTTACTGCCGGCGGCTGGATAGGAGCGTGGATTGCGGGCCAAATTACTGGTTTCACACAGTTTGCATCCGATCAACCGTTGCTTGGTCTCGGTGTATTGCTGGCCGTCGCCGGTTTGATTTGGTTGGTGACCCGGATGGGTCCCTCACTCCTAACTGAAGAAAGTCAATCGACTGGCATGCGAATACTGGCAGCCATTCGTATCCTTCTGGCTTTGGCCTTGCTCATATTTGGGCTGGGCCTCGTTGCTCAACTTGGTTTACTAAGCGGAGCATGGCTGGAAGTAAATTTGGGGCCGTTTGGTTTTCTGGGCAATTTCATCTTCGTGCTATCAGACTTGCTACGATTGCTATTGCCTGCCCTGGTCGGATTTCTCACAGCAATCATCATCGCCTCGTACGCCAGCCGTTTCGCCCAGGAAGCTGTTCTCAGTTGGAGGGAAACGCTAGCCCGGATTTTGACTGCTTTACTGACGGCACTGGGCATGGCTATTTTGATTTTGGGTGCAGCAGGATTTTTAAACTGGCTCTATCAATTTGCTCTGCCAAACAATTGGATGGCCGTATCGGCCGTGGTCGGCGGTATTATGGCCAGCTTGGTAGCCCTTTCCGTCTTTCCGCAGAATTTGCAAATAGGAACCGGGCTTGCCGGGAGGATCCTACCGGCGGTCGTGACCTTGATCAAGTTCTTAATATTTGGCGCAGGCTCTGGCCTGGTCATCTTTCAGATCAGTTCTTTCCTGATCCCCCTCTTTGATCAGGACGATACCCTGCTTTTCGCCTTGCTTGTCGCCTTAGTTGGCGGTTTGCCAGCAGCGATTTTTTCACTGTTCATGAACCCTAAACATCCATACCGCATCGGTTTTACGGTTTACACGANNGCCGGCATCATGGCCCTCACCTTGCATTCTATCGCCGCCCTGGGCAAACTCTTCTCAGAACAAGTTGAGGGCATTGACGAAGGACCGGTAGAAGCTATCACCGCCACCGGTGCCGGCCGTTTGCAGATGGTAACTTACGCGGTGATCCCCCAGATTGTTCCTCCCTTTACAGCCTTTGCCCTTTATCGCTGGGATATCAATGTACGCATGTCAACCATCATCGGTTTCGTTGGTGGCGGCGGGATCGGTTTTGTTCTAAGTCAGAATATTCAGCAACTTAGATACCGCCAGGCCAGTGTCATGATGTTGGCCATCGCCATTGTCGTCGCCACGCTGGACTACGCCAGCTCAAAAATCCGGAGTCGCATTATCTAGTCTATTTTCGAGTGATTCCAATCCCAAATGTTCCTAAAATTTACCGAGAATATTGGCTGATTTGCCAAGCAAATTATCCACCGTCTCCTCGATTTCCAACTTAATAAAACATAAGAGTTGCTTGGGCGCTAACCAATGCGATTATATCATTTCAATAGTGAACACGTGACCCGCGGCCGTATAGCCGGAGTAGTGCTACATCCTGAGCCATCCGGGGGAATAGTCGCAGCCAGGTGTTTAATTATTGTTAATGAAACCATGTTAGACTTAGCCGTCATCATTGTAAGCTGGAATGTACGCGACTATCTGGCCGACTGTATGCGTTCTGTGTACACCGATCTGGATCGTTGCCATTTGCGGGGTGAAATATGGGTAGTGGATAATCACTCTACAGATGGCACACAACAGCTGTTGTCTAATCTGTTTCCATCAGCCCATTTGATCGTCAACAATAAGAATCCCGGCTATGGTGCAGCTAACAACCAGGGAATGAGGGCTGCCGCATCGGCCAATGGCGATGACATACGCTATTTTCTCCTGCTGAATCCGGACACGCTCGTCCGACCCGGTGCATTAGGTCACTTGGTTCAGTGCCTGGAGGACATGCCCGAAGCCGGCCTTGCTGGAGCACGGTTAGTTTACGGAGACGGGCGATTCCAGCCAAGCGCCTTCCACTTCCCGGGCCTTGCTCAACTCGCCTTCGATCTTTTTCCTGCTCCTGCCCGACTATACGAAAGCCGCCTAAATGGCCGCTATCCTCGACGGTGCTACAAGGCCAGTAAGGACCCATTTTCCGTGGAGCATACATTGGGAGCCGCTATGTTGGTCAGAAAAAACGTTGCCGAAGCAACCGGCGGCTTCGACGAATCATATTACATGTATTGTGAGGAAATTGACTGGTGCTGGCGAATTCGACGAGCTGGATGGGACATCTATACTGTGCCGCAAGCCGAAATCGTTCATTATGGCGGCGAAAGCACCAAACAGGCACCGGCTAAGTCCATCGTCGATCTTTGGGGTAGCAGAGCATATTTATATAAACAACACCATGGCCGACTCAAGTACGCGATTGCCCGCCGTATGGTCAAAAGGGGAATGAGACGTAAGGCTAAAAAAGCAAAAAATCACGAGATACAGGAAGCATATTTAACGGCCGCCAGTATCTGGCAGCAGGTTTAAATTCTGACGCTGATACGCAAAGCTTATGAGCGACGGCCAACCACCCACTTCATCCCAAATTGATAAGCAAAAGTCAAAAAATTTTAATAACCACCAATTAGCTGAACTGGCGG
>DOXE01000472.1 GCA_003519205.1 Chloroflexota bacterium | reverse complement strand
CGAGTTATGTAAATTAAGAAAAGGGGGCGTTAAATATACCCCCATCGTGTATGTGACGTTGTTCACTTTGTGGCAATGTCGACCCTGGCGAAAACGCCGATCACGGCTAAAGGTGGGAGATAGTCTCGTATCACGACTCGGGATTGTCGTACGATGCTTCGCGCGAGACATCGCCTACGTGTCCGTACAGTGACTAGGCCAATATAAGACTGAGTAGGACGTTGAAGGACATCCCGACATTACCCGGCCAGCGCTAACACATTGGCTTCTGCCCATGTTATAATGGATCAGTAGGAGATCGGGAGGATGGTTCGCTACTTATTCTTGACTGCTCCAGCAACCGGGCACCTTTTCCCATCACTGGCGATCGCCCAAGAACTAATCGAACGTGACCATCAGGTTGCCTGGATAACTGGTCGCGCCTTTCAAAACAAGATTGAAGACACCGGCGCACAATTCATCCCCCTCCCAGCGGAAATCGATGCCAGTGTCGTTGACGCCTACGATCTATACCCTGAACTAAAGAAGCTGAAGGGATTTGCCCAATTCAAGTATTACTTGAAACATGTTTTCTTGGATACGTGTCCAATAAGCATATTGGTTATAGACAGGGTTCTGGCCGACTTCCCGGCCGATGTTTTCGTCGGCGACACCGTTATGTACGCCCCATTTTTCAAAGCCGAAATGGTTAAAAAACCTAGTGCTATGGTATCGTTGCTACCTTTGGGCATCCCAAGTCGAGACACGCCCCCTTTCGGCTTAGGTATACAACCGGGAAATAGCTTCTTCACCAGAAGCAGAGATCGGCTGCTTAGCATTATTGCTTACCATATTTTGCTTCGCGACGTCAATCAATACGCCAACAAGATACGGCAAGAGCTTGGATTAAAGCCTTTAAAGAAGCCCTTTTTAATCGATGGCTGGTATATCCCGACATTGGTTATGCAGCTCTCAACCATAGCCTTTGAATACCCTCGCAGCGATCTTCCCGAGCATATTACTTACATTGGGCCTGTACTAGTCGAGCCAAGCCCTGAGTTTTTACCACCTATTTGGTGGTCTGATCTCACTCAATATGAGACGGTCATCCTGGTCAACCAGGGTACGGTGGCCATGGATTTAGAGGATCTCATAATCCCCACGATTAGCGGATTAAGGGATCAACAACTTTTGATCGTTGCTGTACCAGTCAAAGAAGGCGATTTACATGATATCCCAGCCAATGTTCGCGCAGAGCCTTTTATCCCCTTCGCCCATCTACTACCCCATGTTGACGTGATGGTTACAAACGGTGGTTATGGTGGAACGCAGCTTGCCCTGGCTCATGGTGTTCCACTGGTGGTTGCTGGCGACACTGACGACAAAATGGAGGTGGCTGCAAGGGTAGAATGGTCAGGTGCCGGTATTAATTTAAAGAAGCAACGCCCCACTTCTATGGAAGTGCGAGACGCGGTCATGGAGGTAATGAATAGGCCATCCTATCGCCAAAACGCCAAACGGATTCAAGCTGACTTTGCCAGATATGACGCGCCCATCCTGGCGGCCGATCTGCTGGAAGCCCTGGCAATTGACCGACTAAATCGAAGCCCTAAGTTAACAGCTTAGCTTCCGGGAAACTTTCCAGTCTTTATGGCTAGGTGGCTTTTGCGCCGGCCGAATGGTACAAGCGANNGGACTGCCCCAGAGCAAGGCGGGACGAGAAGCCGTTACTGTCACATTGATAGTTGGGGCAATATTGACAGGAGCTTACGCCCCATATTAAACTGTCTCCGGCTCATATGTCCCTGCACCCCACACAGTGGGTATCGCCCACATCCATGTAAAAACCTGAAGCAGTGCCGTTCTACCTCTGGAGCGTCAGCGTGGATTTTACTTTCCTTTTTGCTGAAAATGACGATATTTATTGCACAATTTCCCAGAGGTAGAGTTTTTCTATTTCAGGATTTGTCGGGTAGGCGGCCAGCGAGCAGCATGACCTGCTTTTCCAACCGCCCCCCACCGAACCGGACTTGACCGATTTCCGTGTCATCCGGCTCTCCAACAGACTTAATTCAGTTTCGGGCCGTCGTAAGTTCCCACATGAATGCTTCTGTGACATGATTGACAGACTACGACCGTTTTACGTCGGCGTCCAAGCATGAAAGTTACCCATTGTGGCGGTTTGCGGCCATGATATTTCTTCCTCACGTCCGCCAGTTTCCGCACGTGATGGACTTCGATGCGCTCCACAGATCCGCATAATTCGCATTTTCCGTTCAAGAGCCGTTTTACAAGCTCTGTTCGTGGGAGATACGTACATGGTTTGCGGTCTTTGATTGTGGCTTTAGGATCACGCGCCAATGAATGGGGACCAAACATAGCAACCAGCGGTTTCTTGGGTGGGTCTCTGGGAATAGTCACCACGATTACCCTGCGGCCATCTTCCAGCTTACGTGCGTAGCGACGATAGACCCAGGCCGACGACTGTTTATGTTTGGCAGCGAGTGTTTTCACCATTGACTGCAAGTACATATGTCGGACCAGGGATAAGCGCCCGGCGATATTGTGAGCCAACGCGTAATTGTGATACGTCAGTACATCGTGTAATAAGTGAAGCACCTTAACAACCGAACAACCGTCAGTACATC
>DOXE01000154.1 GCA_003519205.1 Chloroflexota bacterium | reverse complement strand
ATTGGCCCCTCTCTATTTATTGATGATAATGGACGGCGTCATCCGGTCGTGTTACCTGTAAGATCAGAAGCCCGAGCCGGCTTGTTGTTGGCATTGGGAGTATTCTTCATTGTTGGCACAGCTTTCCTTATCCGGCCGGACGGGATTGGTGCCGCTGCCGATTTATTTGCCCAATGGATAGCCCGTTTTAGCCTTGAGACTGATACGCAACTCTGGATATCGCCCTTCCTGGCGATTTTACGCTATGAACTCGCTCTACTAATTGTCGGTCTCCCGGCCATGTTTTGGGCAATTCGCAGCGACCGACCTTTTCCCTTTCTACTTGTTTATTGGCTGGTTGGCAGCCTGATCTTGTTACTTATACAGCGAGGCGCTGTGGCAAACGTTGTATTGGTCACAATTCCTGGCATTTTGCTCATTGGAACGTTCACTGGCGCCATATTTGGCGAGATCCAGGATTGGCGTCGGTTGTCATTCTCCATTGTCATTCTTGTTGCTGCTGGTATTATTTATGTTAATTTAAGTCGTTATGGGCGCCTTCTTGATGCGAATCAAAGTGTTGCCGGCTCTTATAACATCTTGCTGGTTGTCATTACCTTGATGGCAACTGCCACTCTTTTTGCGATCCTTTGGGGCTGGGATAAAGAAACGGTTAAAAAAAGTGTAATTGCCGGGATTTTACTGATAATTGTAGTGGTTTCGTGGAGTATTGCCTGGTGGCTCGGAAGATCAGGAGCAAATGACACTCGTGAAATGCTGGTTAGTATTGCTTCTGATGACGATT
Source organism: Chloroflexota bacterium (assembly GCA_003519205.1). Lineage (GTDB taxonomy): Bacteria > Chloroflexota > Anaerolineae > Promineifilales > Promineifilaceae > UBA11865. The sequence goes on along the minus strand of DOXE01000154.1, from coordinate 2,999 downwards.
TACCTTTACTGGCTAACACCATAAACCAGCTATCTTGGCAATTGGATAATTCTGAAAAAGATGTACAGGTCCTATCTTCAGTTGATAGTCCAACCTTGCGTTGGTACCTTCGGGAACTCACAAATCTTGAAATAAGCAATGCCCTACCCCGTTCAATGGACACATCTCTTATCGTCACCACAAATGAACAAGTACCAGAATTGGCAACCGGTTATATCGGATCTGATTTTGGTCACATACGACTGAATTCACCACAGCGCTATTCGATGGCTGATATGCTTCGTTGGTGGCTATTTCGAGAATCTCCTTCCCAAGTACTTGAAGAGCGGGTGATATTGTGGCTGAGGGNNACTCATTCTCTGAAGCGGCAATACCGGCCACCGGGGTAAGGTCAGCGGATCATGATCAACTTCTAGACCGGTGCCTTGCAGGTGAGGAAGCTGCCTATATTGCCGTGTATAACGAGTATGCAGGACAAATCTACCGTTTGTGCTTTAGCCTGCTGCAAAATCGCCAAGATGCTGAGGAGGTATTACAAGACGCTTTTGAGTACGCCTTCAGAAAATTGGATCGTTTCGACTCGGGAAAAGCCAGTTTTAAAACCTGGTTATACCAAATTGCCATTAGCCGTTGTCGAAACAAGAGGCGTCGCAAGTGGTTAATCACGATGCCATTGACCTATGCCACAGGTCAACAAATCGAAGACAAAACCATACCTACACCCGTTGAGTCGTTGGACATGAGCGAACGGCAGCGGATGGTTTGGAAAGCATTGGGCGAATTATCACCCAAGCTCCGTGAAACAGCCGTGTTGCGTTATTACGAGGGATTCACTTACTCAGAAATTGGCAAAATACTTTCAATCCCAGCGAAAACGGCCGAATCGAGGATGCGCCTGGCTCATAAAGCCTTACGAAAATTGCTTCTGGATCAAGGGCAAGACGAAGATCTTGGTATTGGCAAATGAAACAATCCACCCATGTGAAAGAGAAAATATCAGACTACGCACTGGGTCTGGTTTCAGAAAATGAGAAAAGGGAAATTGCCTGGCACCTCATTGGCTGTCGCGAATGTCAACAGGCCATAAACCAGGAACGAGAGATCAGCTTGGCTGTTCGAGATGCCTTAACTCAGGCTACCCGACCTGATAGGCAGCGGTTGCAAGACCTCATGCCTCCATTCCCGAAAGAGGAAACAGCTTATTTGTTCGGTTTGAATTGGCAACCTGGGTTTGCCTTGGTTGGCTTGCTGCTCATGTTGATATTGGGTGCCATTAGCCTACAAACTCAATTACGACAAGAGACAAGGATAGGTACGTCACCTGCGATCTATTCCACAGTGGCAATCGCTACCGATACGCCCACTTTAACCCTATCCGCCACAAGAAAGGACTCGGACCCAGTGGATACAGCAATACCCACACCAATTGCCCACAATCCCTTGGCTGTGCCCCACCCTGCCATCATGCCGGTTCCAGCCGCACCAATTCTCCGCTAATTTCCGAACAACCTTGCTACAAGAAGGAAGCCAATTCTTAATTGAGGATGTAGATGAGCCAGATTAGCCATCAGGAAGAACGACACAGAGATATACTTAGCCAGCCTTTGCTAAGAACGGCTCAACTTGACCTAGAAAAAACTATTTATTTAGTCATATTTATTCTAGCCCTGATCACACGATTCTGGGGTATTGGAGATCGGGTAGTAAGCCATGACGAAAGTCTCCATACTCAATATTCTTACCAATACTTTAATGGTGAAGGATACCAACACACGCCTCTCATGCATGGTCCAACATTGTTTCATGCAACGGCCTTATCCTTTTGGATATTCGGTGACAATGACGCCAGTGCCCGGATTCCTGTGGCGATATTAGGGTCGATTCTAGTCCTCCTCCCATACTTTCTTAGAGACTGGATCGGTAAAGCTGGGGCGATCCTGGCCAGTATCCTACTACTGATATCGCCCTATATAACCTACTATTCCCGTTACATCCGCCATGATATCTATATTATCGTGGCTGCTGTAATTGTCTTCATCGCTATCCAGTACTATCTACGTCGACGAAAAGACAAGTACATTTGGTGGTTTGCCGTTGGCTTAGGCTTGATGTTTGCGACGATGGAGACTGCATATATCTATGTCGCCATTTTTGGTAGTTTTCTGGTTTTAAGCTTATTCGCAAAGGTAATCACCTCCGACTGGTTTCGCGACACATGGCCGATGTTACGCAAACCATTAGCGCTTGTTTTATTGGCATTGGTTTTATTTCTTGTCGGATATATAGGCCAAAGATTGGCACCGAGAGTGCTGACCGATTCCTCACTGGCGACCGATGTGGCAACAGACGAGGGATTTGCCGCTAATCCGGATGAAGTCATCGCTTCGGACGCAGGAGAGGAACAAGTCCCAGCATCAGAAACCATATTTCGCTGGGTTCAAATTGGCGGGCTCTTAATTTTGGCTGGCGGATTATTCTTAACTGCAAATAGCATGCGGCCGTTCATCGATGACTATCCAGAGTTCGATCTCGTCGTATTATTTACCACCTTGACCTTGCCCACCGCTACTGCATTCTTAATCATCCTTGCCGGTGGCGATCCCTTAGCTTATACATTAAAAACGTGCCAGCTCGCCGGTCAGGAAACGATGTCACCGGCACAATTGTTTATTGCCCGTGTTTTAAATGCTACTTGTCTCTCTGAGTTTTTGTCGTCACCGGTTGCCTTATCGGCCGTCTTCCTTGTCCTCACCCTCGTTGTCTCCGTACTCGTTGGCTTATGGTGGAACCGCCGACGTTGGTTAATCGCCGCTATCATCTTTCACGGTATCTTTCTCCTGTTCTTTACTTCCCTCTTCACCAATCCTTCCGGGTGGGCAAGCGGTATGATCGGCTCTTTAGGATACTGGCTGGAACAACAAGAGGTGCAACGGGCAAACCAGCCATGGTATTTCTATCTTATCGTTCTTCCTTTGTATGAATTTTTACCCTTGATATTA
>DOXE01000208.1 GCA_003519205.1 Chloroflexota bacterium | reverse complement strand
CGCAGGTGGGGGAGAAGATGCACAAGTTATGCTGGCCTACCCAACTGCCCAGGGTCACGTCGAATAGTTGCACGTACACCTGTCCCACGTCGTGACGTACCCACTCCTCGAAGATCTCAACCAAAAAACGGCCGTACTGCTCCGCCTGCACCGAACGCTCGGTAACCAGGTGCCCATCCTGGATATACAGCGGCCGCTCGCCACCTACTCGTTCGCTCCAACCCTGGTTGGCCAGCGGTAGGAAGTCGGCCGTGGCCCGCTCGATGATGGGGATAAACTGGACGAACTGGGTTTCCAGCTCGTCACGGAAGAAGCGATACACCTCCAGCGGGAAGTCGGCGTTGGCCGCGTGGACGGTACAGAGGATATTGTATTCCACCTCGTGTTTGCGCAGATATTCCCAGCCCCGCATGACCTGGTCAAAGCTGCCTTCGCCGCCCTTGTTGACCCGGTACGTATCGTGGATCTCCTTGGGCCCGTCCACGCTGAGGCCGATGAGAAAGTCGTGTGCTTTAAAGAAGGCGCACCAATCGTCATCCAGCTTGGTGCCGTTCGTCTGCATGGTGTGGCTGATCCGCTGGCCGGGTTTTTTATATTTCTCGGCCAATTCGACGGATCGTTTGAAGAAATCCAGGCCCATCAAGGTCGGCTCGCCACCCTGCCAGGCGATGGTCACTTCCGGTATGCGGTGGGATTCCAGTAGTTGCCTGATGTAGGTTTCCAGCAGCTCGTCGGCCATGCGAAAGCGGCTGCCTGGGTAAAGCATCTCCTTAGACAGGAAGAAGCAATATTTGCAGTCCAGGTTGCAAATAGCCCCGGTGGGTTTTACCAACAGGTGATAGGCCGGGGGCGCGTTTTGGGGCATCGTCAGCATGGTATTCACTCACTTGCGCAAGGTGTGATGGAGCGCAAGCTTACACCAGGGCTTCCGATCAGGCAACCGGCCGGTTGGTGACGTTTAGCCCTATCTGGCTACAGCATGCTCTTACATCGTCACAGGCTTCCTTTCAACAGGTAGAAAATGTCGTTCCAACGCAATTCTTTCTTTATCTCAGATACCCTTGTGTATTGATCGATCAACACAAATTCTATCCCAGCCATCTCCGCGAAGTCTTCCATATGTTCGGCTGTTAGCGCTAAGCTAAAGCCGGTATGGTGTGCACCGCCGGCCAAGATCCAGGCCGCCGCAGCAACCTTGAGATTGGGCTGCGGGATCCATAAGGCCCGGGCTACGGGCAGTTTAGGCAACGGTTCAGATATAGGTACCGCCTCAACTGTATTCACGATCAAGCGGAAGCGATTGCCCATATCGACGATGGACGCATTGATGGCTGGTCCGGCGGCGGCATCAAATACCAACCGGACCGGATCTTCTTTGCCGCCTATGCTCAGAGGGTGAATCTCCAAAGAAGGTTTTCCGGCCGCGATAGTGGGGCAGATTTCAAGCATATGGGCGCCAAGAACTTTGTCCCCTTCATGACTGAAATGGTAGGTATAATCCTCCATGAAGGATGTGCCGCCATCTAAATCGGCGCCCATCACTTTCATGGCCCGCACTAAGGCGGCTGTTTTCCAATCCCCTTCCGCTCCAAAGCCATAACCGTCCGCCATCAGCCGCTGTACGGCGATCCCGGGAAGTTGTTTCAGGCCGTGTAGATTTTCGAAGGTGGTGGTGAATCCTTTGAAGCCACCTTCTTCCAAAAAGGCACGAATCCCCAGCTCAATCCGTGCCGCGTCGCGCAGGGATTGGCGCTGTGCGCCATCTGCTAGTAAAGCGGGAACGACTGTGTAGCTATCTTCATATGTGGCGATGAGATCGGAAACGGCCGTTTTTGGCACCTCATTCACATAGGCCACCAGATCGCCCATACCATACCCATTTACTGAATAGCCAAATTGTGCTTGAGCGGCTACTTTGTCCCCTTCAGTTACTGCCACTTCGCGCATGTTGTCGCCGAAGCGGGCAAATTTCGCACCCTGAGCATCATGCCAGGCAGCAGCGGCTCGCAGCCAGGCGTTTAGTCGGTCCAGGACTTCCTCATCCTGCCAATGTCCTACCACCACCTTCCGTGGCAACCTCATACGCGAGCCGATAAAACCAAACTCACGCCCACCGTGAGCCGTTTGGTTAAGATTCATGAAGTCCATATCGATGGTTGACCAGGGAATATCCCGATTGAATTGGGTGTGCAATTGCAAAAACGGCTTTTGTAGTGCTTGTAACCCGCCTATCCACATTTTTGCGGGGGAGAATGTATGCATCCAAGCAATGAGCCCTACGCATTTTGCGGCGGCGTTGGCTTCCTCGCAGAGTTGGTAGATAGCATCTGGTGTGGTTAATACCGGCTTGAAAACAATCTTCAACGACACTTTATCGCGACCGTTCAACCCCTCCACAATGCGCTGCGAGTCAATAGCAACCTGTTGCAAAGCCTCTTCTCCATAGAGGTGCTGGCTACCCGTGATAAACCATGCTTCTAATGATTCATAGTGTTCCATGGGCAATATCTCCTTCGTTATCGATCACCCAAAGCCTATAAGTTCTGTATCTTTACCCTAGGCGATTTGGCGTGATAATTTTTCGGTGTTTTTCAACTACTGGCCGTATACATTCTGGTAACGGTCAAACAACTGGTCGATGTGTTCCGGGGCAATCGGCACCGGTTCCCCAAGCTGGTAAGCCAGAAACATGATGGCCGCGTTATCTTCGGTCATCACGGCCGCTTTTACCGCTTTTTCAGCCGATGGCCCCACGGCAAAGACGCCATGATTGACCAGCAAACAGGCTGGACTGCGGCTATTGCCCAAGGCTTCAACCACCCGCTGCCCTATCTCATCGCCGCCAACCAGGGCGAAGCCGCCACAGGGGATCTCACCGCCAAATTCATCGCCCATCGCCGTGGTGTGGCAGGGGATGGAACGGCCGACCACGGCGAACGCTGTCGCGTAGCGCGAATGGGTGTGCACCACGCCGTACACATCCGGCATGTGGCGGTAGATATAGCAGTGCGATGCCGTATCCGACGATGCCTTGTAATCCCCTTCTACGAGGTTGCCGTCGATATCCACCACCACCATCGTTTCCGGTGTCAGGTGTTCGAAGCGCACGCCGCTGGGTTTGATAACGACCAGGTTCGTCTCCGGGTCGCGGGTGCTGACATTGCCGCTGGTCCAGGCAACCAGATTATTTTTGGGCAGTTCAAGGTGCAATTGCACCAGTTCCTCTTTTAGTTTTTCAAGCATGTCAATTCCTTGATCTTTTTGAAAAGACCTTATCGTAAAGCTTCTAACTCAGCGCATCCACAGCGGCTCTTTCGATGACAAGTCCTTTTTTGTAGCGTTCCATGAA
>DOXE01000404.1 GCA_003519205.1 Chloroflexota bacterium | reverse complement strand
GAGGAGGAACAACCATCTGAAGACATAGAAATTGAAGATTAAAAATTCCAACGTGATCATACGCTATTAGACTGGAAAAAGGAGAGCGACGATGTTAACCCTAGCCACTTTACTTGAAGATTCCACGCGCGATCATCCGGATCGGATCGCCATTATATTAAACGAGACAAAGCTTCCTTATAAAGCCGTCAATGCTGCGGCTAACCAGTTGGCCAATGGGCTGGCCAACCTGGGCATCAAACAAGGTGACAAAGTTGCTCTCAGTTGTCCAAACCTTCCTTTTTTCCCAATTGTCTATTACGGCATTCTTAAAGCCGGGGCAGTGGTCGTGCCATTAAATGTACTGCTCAAACCCAGGGAGATTTCCTACCATCTGCAAGATTCAGATGCCAAAGCCTACATATGTTTCGAAGGAACTGAACAATTACCAATGGGCACAATGGGGCACGCAGGTTTCGAGGATGCGGGGAGTTGTGACCATTTCTTCTTAATAACGGCCGACCCGGCAGCGCCTTCTCCAATCGAGGGTGTTAATACCTTGGGAGCCCTTATGGCCAACCAGCCGCCGACGTTTGAGACCGTTCAATCCAATCCGGACGATACGGCCATCATACTATACACCAGCGGCACGACAGGCCAGCCAAAGGGCGCCGAATTATCCCACTCTAATATGGTCATGAACGCACGACTGGCAGACAATTTATTTGACCGGGTAGAGCATGACACGCATCTGGTAACACTGCCACTGTTCCATTCCTTCGGTCAAACAGTTCAGATGAACGCCGGTTTTTATACTAGCTCAACTCTTTCGCTTCTGCCCCGGTTTGACGCAGGAGCAGCTCTGGCAATTATGGAGCGGGATAACGTCACCTTTTTTGCCGGAGTACCCACCATGTATTGGGCTATGCTCAACCATCCCAAGGCCGAGCAATTTGACCTGCGGAAAATCGCCGCCAATTTGCGCCTGAGCGTCTCTGGCGGCGCGGCGATGCCCCTTGACGTGATGAGCGCGTTCGAGAAAAAATTCTCGGTTAAAATCCAGGAAGGATACGGTTTATCAGAAACCAGTCCAGTGGCAAGCTTCAACCGCCTCGACCGGGAGCGGAAACCAGGCTCAGTCGGTTTGCCCGTTTGGGGCGTCGAGATGTGCATCGTGGACGAGCTCAATAATGAGGTAGCCCAAGGGGAATTGGGGGAAATCGTCATTCGTGGTCACAATGTGATGAAGGGTTACTATAACCGGCCCAAGGAAACCGCCGATGTTTTTCGAGGAGGCTGGTTCCACACTGGCGATATCGGCCGGATGGACGAGGATGGCTATTTTTACATCGTCGATCGGGTGAAAGATATGGTCAATCGTGGCGGATTCAATGTCTATCCCCGAGAGGTCGAGGAAGTGTTAATGAGCCATCCGCAGGTTAGCCTGGCGGCCGTGATTGGTATCCCGGACGAACAGTATGGCGAAGAAATCAAAGCCTTTATCGTTCCGGCGACCGATGCTTCGATATCAGNNGGTCCAAAGAAAACATGGCTAACTACAAGTATCCACGGGTCATTGAATTTCGAGATACTTTACCTATGAATGCCACTGGCAAAATCCTGAAGACGGAATTACGGGCAAACCCTTAGGAATTTTACATAATATCTGTCGAATCAAAGGAGCTGAATGATGAATCAAAACGGCAGTGTCAGCTTTGGGCTGACGGAAGAACAAAAGATGATCCAGCAACTGGCTCGTGACTTCGCCCGCAACGAAATCGCACCGGTTGCCGAACATTATGATCAATCCCACGAATTCCCCTGGCCAGTCATCAAGAAGGCGCAAGAACTAGGTCTGACAGCCATGCCGGTACCGGAGGAATATGGCGGCCTGGGTTTNNAGAACCTGAGGCTGGCTCAGACGTGGCCGGGATCAAAACCACGGCCGAAAAAGTTGGCGATCATTACACCCTCAACGGCAATAAGATGTTCATCACTGGTGGCACAGTGTCTAATTTTTACACCGTTTTTGCCTATACCGATCCATCGCAACGTTATAATGGCATGAGCTGTTTTATCGTTGATCGGGATTGGGAAGGTGTTAGTGTCGGCCAACCTTTCGACAAAATGGGCCAGCACGCCTCCGATACGGCCGAAGTGATTTTCGAAGACGTGAAAGTTCCGGCAACTCACTTGTTGGGTCAGGAAGGCCAGGGTTTTTTGATCGCCATGAAGGTATTTGACCGCAGCCGTCCACCAACGGCCGCCGGAGCAATCGGCGTCGCCCAACGCGCTCTCGACGAATCTATCCAATATGCCAAAGAGCGAACCACCTGGGGAAAGCCCCTCTGGCAACATCAGGTTATGGGCCATATGATCGCCGACATGGCCATCGAGGTCGAAGCTGCTCGATTGCTAGTCTGGAAAGCCGCCTGGGCTGTGGACACGGGAGAGAGAAATACAACCGCCGCCGCATTTGCCAAAGCCTACGCGGCTGATATATGCATGAAAGTCACCACTGATGCGGTACAAGTCTTTGGCGGTTATGGTTACATGTCTGAATACCCCGTCGAGAAGCTGATGCGCGATGC
>DOXE01000016.1 GCA_003519205.1 Chloroflexota bacterium | reverse complement strand
AACCACTAATTATCGGGTTTTGGTTCTCGGCGTGGTTTTGGCTTGTGGACACGTTTACGACGCCTTTTGGTTCCACCACCTGTAGGCAACTTGTCATAACGGTATAACAATACCAATACACCACTTAAAGCCAACAAAAGGGCCAGCACCATCGAATAACTGATAGGGCTTGCGCCGATCCTGGGTTGATCCGGACGGAATAGCTCAATCCAGGCCCGGCCACCACCCCACCAAATCAAGAATAACCCAAAAATAGTCCCCGAGCGCCATTTATCCCGGAAAATGGTATTCAAGATGACGAGCAAGATGAAGCCGATCAACAACCAGAGGGATTCATACAAGAAAGTTGGATGAAAACGCGTATCGAGTGGAAGCGCACGATATATCCCAATCCGGTTTTCGGGTGAGATTAAAAGTCCCCACGGCAAGGTGGTCGGCCCACCGTAAAGTTCCTGGTTAATGAAATTGCCCCACCGGCCAATGGATTGGGCGATAAGCAACGCCGGACCGGCTGCATCGGCATACATCCAAAAGTCAAGCTTCTTCCATCGAACATAGAGGTAAGCCACAACGGCTGCGCCAATGAAACCGCCTAAAATATTGAGACCACCAGCGCGAACGTTGATGATGGCGGTAAGCGATCGATAGTCGCTTCCTCGACCAGCGATGATTTCCTGTAACACATACCACAGGCGGGCAAAAACAAAACCAGAGATGACGACGATTAGCAGGCCATTGTAAAAGTCATCAATATTGCCGCCCCGTCTTTTGATTTCACTACCGGCCCACCAGGCACCAATGGCGATGCCCAGGGTGACGATAATGCCGTACCAATGAATGGGAAAACCGTTGCCAATTGGGATAGTAAAGGCAACCGGGTCAATTTGAATGGCATCAAACATAGGGGTGTTAATTCCTCAAAATGTTGATCACAGGTGAATATTTGGTGCGTGATGCGCAACAAGCAATGTGTAATGAAAGGTTTTTATGTGTCACGTATCTCTCGAATCACGTATCAGGAATTATATTCAAAATCTTATTCAATGTAACCTAAGCCTCTTAGCCTTTGCATGAGCTGTTCGTCGGCCTCAAGGTCGAGGCTAGTACCTAAAGCCAAGTTGTCTCGCTGAGTTTCGGCATGTCGGACTAAGCTGCCTAGTTTTTGAGCGAGGTTGGCGGTTTCGACCGGACGTTCAGCCATGATATCAGCCAACTCCAAGGGATCCTGAACAAGATCAAAAAGTTCGCTGGGGTCACCTGCCAATTGTATGAGTTTTATGCCGTCCTTAACCACCGCTCTGCGCGTGTCCATGCACCGGAAACGCTCTAACAATTCGGGCTGCCGGTGCTTTATGGCTTTAGCGAAATTCATAGGCGAATAGACCTCGGCAAAGGCGGTTTCAGCTTCGGGATCCCGGCCGCGGATCGTCTCCATCAAGGTCAAGCTATGAATCTCTAATGGATCCAGGTTATCACCTTTTTGGGGGAGAGTTCCGGCCGCGTCCAATAACGTATGGTAGATACGGCGCGTGCTTACCGGGCTAGTGATCCGCTGTCCAGCTTTAAGGTGCCTCGGCCAATGGAAGATCAAAGGCACATGGATCAGCTCCTGGTAGGCCACAAAAGCATGACCAAAATAACCATGTTCGCCCAGTCCATCACCGTGATCGGAGACGACGACAGTCAGGGTATCGTTCTTGTTCTCTCGACCTTCAAGAATCTCAAACAACCTGGCTAGATAGTCATCCTGATAGGCGACTTCGGCATCGTACATGTCGCTTAGAACCTGATACTCTAGCTCAGCCAATGGTTCTGCAACAGGGGCTTGCCAGCGGTAGGCTTCCCGATTCCAGGTTCGAATAATATTTCGGGCCTGGCGGTTTTCTTGCATGTAAGGTGCAACCTTTTCGACAAACTCGCCAGGAGGCCAGAAAGGCATGTGGGTTTCCATCAGGTTCAAGAAAAGAAATAAGGGGCGCCGGGATTCACACCCCTCCCGCTTTTCCAGAAAGTGACACACATCCTTGACTGAACGCTCATTCTGACCCTTGAAGTTGGCCATCCTTGACCAAAGTGGGGTTAACCAGGCATTGATAGAGATGCGGAAAGCCAGGTCTGAACGGGCAAAAAAGTTCTGGATTGGATAGGAGATCCGCCGAAGGAATTGCGTATAAGACTCCAGAAGGCGGCCAGCCGGCCAGGGTAGTCGTGTAGAATGCTCTGGCATGCTGGGAAATGCCCCACCGTAATTATAAAACGTCTCAAATCCGCGTTTTAGACCATTATCGATAATCCCTACTAAGGGATTATTGCAAAAGCCTACTGTCTGGTAGCCTGCTTTTCGCAGCACCTCGGCCAATTGCGGCCGATCTTGCCCCAACCTCAGGTCAGATTGGGTCAATTGATGGGCTGTCGGATAGAGGCCCGTAAACATGGAGGCATGGCTGGGAATCGTCCATTGGGCTGGGGAAACAGCCATATCGAACGTCACGCCCTGGTTGCTAAATTGGTCCAGGTTAGGCGTGATGCTTTCCCCCACCTCACGAGCTTCATAGCCATAACAGCCCAGGCGATCGACTCGTTGGGTATCCAGGACAATAAAGATGATATCCGGCTGATTCATAAAATTCATGACAGATTATAACAAGACTGCCACACGTTAACCGCATAATTCTATCAGCAGCGAGGATGAGTCACCAGTATGATAGATGCGGTAACCGGAATCACAATACCCTGCTATGGTTCCTCCCCAGCCATCTCATCTTCCGGTGTGGTCGATTCGATTTCGGCTGATCGATCGTGCGGCTTGGCACTCATCAGATCCGCCAACCAGCGATTAGATTCGTCTGGTTCCAGTATCAAGGATTTAAAAGCCATGGTTATGGGCACGGACAAGATGGCCCCCAT
>DOXE01000228.1 GCA_003519205.1 Chloroflexota bacterium | reverse complement strand
TTTCATTTAATCACCGTCACATAGTAGCTTAAAAAGGAATTGGATTCTAATAATCGCTTTCTAGCAACCATAATATTCCATATGTTAATATTTCTATATAGCCATATTATGATAATATAATGAAATGAGTCCTCAGCGTAAGGTGACCTTTGAATGGGATCAAGATAAGGAAAAAATCAATATTGAAAAACATGGTATTTCCTTTACAAAGGCACAGTTCGCATTTGCCGATCCTAAGCGTGTCATCTTGAAAGATATTACTCATAGTACTGCGCAAGAAACACGATATTTTTGTGTTGGTAGAGTAGAGGAAAGTATCATGACAGTAAGATTCACGTATCGCGAAAAACGAATTCGGATTATTGGCGCCGGCTATTGGCGCAAGGGAAANNACCCCTCTCCCGGCCGCTTTCTCTTGGATAAGCTTCATCCCCCGGTATAAACGGCCGGCCAAGCTCTCGGCCGTGGCTTCCAGTATGTCATTGTTGTTGGGGATAATGCCCCAGGCGATGACGCCACCCCGATCCAGGAAATCGCGCAATTCGGCCGGGTAGAGGGCCAGATTCTCCAGGTAACCGTAAGCATCCAGATTAAGGATCTCCACCGAAGTGGCCATCAAGACCGACCAATCGGTGTTGGCACAACAATGTACGCCAGCAATGGCACCTTCCTGGTGTCTGGACTGGAAGACCTCGTTCAGCATGTTAATGGCCTGTTCCCGGCTCAAGCTGATGAAGGCAGAGCCAAAGGCAGCCATGTAAGGTTCGTCGACGAACATGATGACTTGTGGACGGTATCTTTTTAATTGCTGGATCTGCCAACGGGCGTTCATGGCCATATTTTTGACGATAACATCGGCCAACAGTTCGTTATAAAGGCTGGGACGAAGATCCTGGTCAGTAACGGTCAACCCGAAGCTGATTGGTCCAGTGACTTGCCCCTTGGCCCATCCGCCCTGCGTTTTTTCCAGTGCTTCCAGCATAGTAAAAAAGCCGGCCGCGTAAGCCGGGTCCAGGGCAAAATCCGGTAAGTCATCGGCCAGGTAGTGGCTATAGAAAAGTTCCAGCTCCTGGTACATGTTGCCGGTCGTGTCAAAAAACAATCTTCCCCGGCCGCCATCCAACTGAACGGCCGGCAGGTTAGGCCCATATTGGACGTACATACTCTCCCGGAAGCTACCCCGGGGTAGTTGGGGCCAACAGGGAATGTCCAGAGATGTCACCAACCTGTGGCTCAATTTGCCGCCTTCGGTATGGGGGAAACTGCCGACGGCCGTGGTCTGAAAAGCGCCGGGCGGATTCATGCCTGTCTTATCTTTAAATGGCCAGTAACTGGCCTAATTTCTCCTTGGACTGGGTTTCGACTTGTTCGTGGATGCTTTGACCGTGGCTGTCCATGGTGACTACCACGGGGAAATCCTCCACCCGAATCACCCACATGGCCTCGGGCACGCCGAACTCCATCTTATGCACGGTCACTACTTCCTTGACCGATTGGGCGATGAGGCTGGCCGCACCGCCGATGGCGTGGAAATAGACAGCCGGCTGCTCCCGGCAGGCTTTAAGGGTGTTAGGCCCCATGCCGCCTTTGCCGATGACGCCTTTCAGGTTGAAGTGAGCGATGACCTCAGGTTGGTAGACTTCTTCACGGATGCTGGTCGTCGGTCCGGCAGCGACGAAGGACCAACGGCCGTCCTCGTGTTGTTTGACGACCGGTCCACAATGATAAATGACCCCACCATCCAAAAGTTGCTTGATCTCTTCGTATAGTTCTGCTTGCTCCGACGAAACAGGCTGGCGGATGTAGTTTTCGATCATGAACTTGTGGGCTGCATCTCGGCCAGTGACGATAATGCCGTTGAGGAAAACGGTATCGCCTATATGTAAGGCGCGGATATCCTCGTCGGGAATTGGAATCGTTAACTTATGCATAGGTCACCTCCATGTCATCACCACTGAGGGTCACATCCATGCTGGCCCGTCGGTTGGCCCAGCACATATAGGCGATGGATACGAAATAGGATGCCGGCAGGCGATGCTGGGTGCCAACCTTCACGCCTAGAACCGTTGTCTGGCCGCCAAAGCCCATAGGGCCGATGCCGAGCTCGTTAGCCTCTTTGTATAGCTGTTCCTCTAGAGCGGCTAACTCCTCGTTGGGGTTGGCATCCTCTAGCGGCCGCAGTAACTGCTGTTTTGACTTAAGATATGAAGATCCTCTATCACCACCGATGGCGACCCCGAGCACACCTGGTGCACAGCCTTTGCCCTGAGCCTGGTAAACGGCGTCCAGGACCACCCGGCGCACGCCTTCCAGGTCACGGCCAGCGTGCAATGTAACATTGGGGAGTTTGTACTGGGCACCGACATTCTCGCAGCCTCCCCCTTTCAGCAGAAGATCGACGTGGATGGCGTCCTTTGCCCACTCGTGAAAGTGTATGGTGGGAAAATCTTCGCCGGTATTGTTGCCGCTATTTTTACCGGTCAGGCTGTCGACGGCGTTCGGCCGCAGGTAGGCTTGGTCGGTGGCCTCGG
>DOXE01000479.1:8406-9273 GCA_003519205.1 Chloroflexota bacterium | reverse complement strand
AATGCCTGATTCGAAAGTCGAAATGTGCGATGCCGTTCAGCAGCTGGCGACCATCGATGACGACTTCGGCCGTCGGCTCAAGATTGACACACGTGGTCTTTATCCACTGAACAGCCACAACTGGCAGGTTGTCGAGCAGGATGCCGGCGAGTACTGGGCCTACCGCGACGAGTGGGGCATCACCCATCATCGCCCCAAAGAGAGGGGATATTACTACAGCATCGTTGAAGTGCCGTTGCCAAAATTCGACATCACAGAACAAGAAATTGAACAATATCCTTGGCCCGATATGGGTGCGCACTGGAGAGTGGCAGGGTTACGGGAACAGGCAGAGCGATATCGAGCAGCGGGATATGCCGTGGTTCTCAAAGATGCCTTCGCTGGCATCTTTGAATTCGCCCAACGAGTGGTAGGCATGGAAAACCTGCTGCTCATGATGGGAATAGATGAAAAGAGGGCCTGTAGCCTGTTCGATAAAATGTTGGACTTAAAGCTGGCCTATTGGCGGACGGCATTAAAAGAATTGGGGGATTTAGTCGATGTGGTTACCTATGCGGATGATTACGGCACTCAGGTCTCGCAACTTATCTCACCGGCTATGTTCCGTAAACAACTTAAGCCACGCGTCCGGCAGGTATTCGAGTTGCAGGCCCAGCTTGCGCCTCATGCAAAACGTCTTTTTCACTCCGATGGCAATGTGCGCCCGCTAATCCCTGATTTCATCGAGATGGGTGTTGACATCCTCAATCCGGTACAGGCAACGGCTACTGGCATGGATCCAACAGACCTCAAGCGGGAATTTGGTCAGGATTTGGTTTTTTGGGGCGGTGGTGTGGATACACAAGGTATCCTCCCCAGTGGCACACC
>DOXE01000479.1:0-8383 GCA_003519205.1 Chloroflexota bacterium | reverse complement strand
TCGGCGGAACTGGTGTCATTAGTTCAGCCTGCTCAGAGTTAGCAGCGCAACGAGGGATCGATCTCTATCTATTGAATAGGGGTCGGACCAATCGTTCTGTGCCAGAAGGGGCTAAATCCCTCCGTGGCGACATCAACGATCCCAGCATCGCTGATCTACTGGTTGATCATACATGGGATGCGGTGGTGGAGTGGATCGCCTACACGCCTGAACACATCCAGCGGGACATCGACCTTTTTCGAGGGTGCGCGGGCCAGTATCTATTCATCAGTTCGGCCTCTGTTTACCAGACACCGCCGGTCAGGTTGCCAGTTACCGAATCCACCCTCCTCGATAACCCCTACTGGGACTACTCACGGGCTAAGATCGCCTGCGAAGATCTGCTCGTGCAGGCTTATCGGGATGAGAAATTCCCAATGACCATCGTACGCCCTTCCCACACCTATGATTGCACCAAAATTCCTTTGTTCGGTGGGTATACAGCCATTCATCGTATTATCCAGGGTAAAAAAGTGCTTGTCTACGGAGATGGCACTTCACTCTGGACTCTGACTCACCACAAAGATTTCGCCAAAGGTTTTGTGCCATTACTCGGTCATGCCGGGGCAATTGGAGAGGCATTTCACATCACATCGGCCGAGTGGCTAAGTTGGAATCAAATATTTGGAATCGTAGGCCAAGCTCTGGGAGTNNGCCGATCCAGCTCGCCAGGTGGTGGACGAACGCCTGGACGCCCTCATTGACCGTATTATCGTGGCTTATGAATCTTCCTTTCCGAACAGTTAGTCCCGAACTCGCTACATGACCGCAACAACCGCTGATCAATTCATTCCCATAGAGCTAGTTTTCAACCCGAATTGGTGGTACCAAACCGCCAATATTTCTTTTGACCGATCCTTCTACTTTGATCCAGAAACGCGCATCCGAAACGATGTGATCATGCGGCGTGTTCTGCACGAACGCTTTGGCAAAATGGGCCTGGGCGATCCAGATCCACAACCCCGGCCGATCATCGGATCACAGCACGTTGCCGGTGGTTTTGTCATCCCCGCCTTGCTCGGAGCCGAGATCCAGTTCGAGAAAGATGCCGCGCCACAGCCTTTGCCCATGGAGATGGATATTGAGCAAATTGAGGCGTTCGTGAAACCCGATTTTCGCACTACCTGGCCTATGAACGAGTTTATCGAGCAGATGGATGCCCTGGAGGCGGAGTGGGGTTATGTGGTAGGAGGGATGAATACGGATGGGCTACTAAATGCGGCCTATCACTTCTACGGCCAGGATCTGTTTCTCGATTTCTATGAAGCCCCAGATCGCGTCCGGCGGTTACTCGACATTATAGGTGAACTGATTGTTGATGTTGCCCTCTATCTGCGACAACGCACCGGCGATTGCTCAATTTCAGTCAATCGAATGGTCGAACACGTAGACCCACAATTATTCTTCCATGCCAACTGCTCAGTACAAATGATTTCACCAAAAAGCTACCGGCATATTCAACTTTCGACCGAAAAGCGAATGGCTGAACGCATTCTGCCGTATGGCATCCATCATTGTGGTGACAACCTCCATAAAATTGCACCAGTCTACGCTGAACTGCCGTTGACAATGGTTGATGTTGGTTGGGGATCAGATGTGGCTGCCGTGCGAGAGGCGTTACCCGATGCCTTTCTAAACTTGCGTCTAAACCCCGTGCGAATGCTGCAAGCCACTCCTCAGGAGATCGCCGCAGATACGGAAAGCCTGCTGAAAGCTGCTGGGCCCCTTGAAAGCGCCGGAGTCTGCTGCATAAACATGGATTATGGGACACCCGATGACAATATCTTCGCCATGTATCAAGTGGTAGAACGATACAGGCATTAATGTCTAGGTGATTTATTAATCGACAAGGAAATAATGACAACACCCTGGAATCGATTCAAACAAGCTGCGCGGCTGGGTGAGCCTGAACCAGTTCCGGTCGCCCTCATCGTCGACAGCCCCTGGCTCCCAGGCTATGCAGGCATCGATACTCTCGACTATTATCTATTCCCCGAAAAATGGCTGCGGATCAATCTCGATCTAATGGCTCGTTTTCCAGAGGCAGTTTGGATTCCCGGTTTTTGGGTTGAATACGGGATGGCGGCTTTGCCATCAGCCTTTGGCGCACGAATCCATTTTTACCATGATAGGCCACCCTCTATTGAGCCAGTGACAACTGACATCAGCCATTGGGCCAATGCGCCTCTACCCGACGTACATGAGGATGGTTTCATGCCCCTGGCTCTGCGCATTTACGAACACATGGAATCACGTCTATACGCGGATGGAATGGGCATTAAGATGATAGCAGCTCGCGGCCCCATGGTTACGGCGGGTTTTGTGATGGGCATCACCGACCTGATGATGGGAATTGTCACGCACCCGGCTGAAATAAACCAAATACTCGATAAGATCACAACAACAATTATCCGTTGGTTGCGGGCCCAGTTGGACATGCTGCACGAGCCTGAAGGCATCATGTTGTTGGATGACGTCGTAGGTATGGTGTCGCTTAAACATTACCAGGAATTTGTCGCCCCCCATCTACAACGTATCTTCAGTGAGTTCAACGGTCTGTTGAAAATTTATCACAACGATACACCATGTGCGCACCTGCATGAAGCACTAGCCGAAGCAGGCTTTGACGTCTTTAATTTTTCTCACGAAGTCGATATCGGCAAAGTCAAGGCCAGCATGGGGCATCGGGTGGCGCTGATGGGCAATGTCGCTCCATTAGATTTAGGGGTCAGAGGCACGCCACCAGAGGTTGAGCAGGCGGCTCTTTCATGCTTGGACAAGGCAGCGCCAGGTGGCGGTATGATCCTATCCTTCGGCGGTGGTGTTTCACCGGGCACACTCCCCGAAAACATCGATGCGCTTTTGAAAGCCGCCCGTACCTGGCGAAAGCCATCTCCGTCTCCCACATCAAAGGAATCCTGATTATGACGACAGTCAACCGGTACCTTTCAGAAGATCGGTATTTTGATCCCGATCATTCTCAGCGTAAGGTGGCCCTCGAACTCTATGCATCTCTCGACGATCTACCGTTGGTCTGCCCTCACGGGCATGTGGATCCGAGATTGTTCGCCGATCCCAATTTTAGTTTTGGATCTCCCACCGAGTTGTTGATAATTCCAGATCACTACATTTTCCGCATGCTATATTCGCAAGGTATCGCGCTCGAAGATCTGGGGGTGCCGCGAGCTGATGGCGGTCCTGTAGAAACGGATCACCGCAAAATCTGGCAGATCTTCGCCGAAAACATCCACCTGTTTCGAGGCACTCCCTCCGGCATATGGCTACGGGATGAACTGCATTCTGTTTTCGGAGTTCAGGAGAAGCTGAGTGGTCGGAACGCACAGATGATTTACGATCAGATCGACGCAAAACTAAAATCTCCTGATTTTGGCCCCCGGAGACTGTATGAACGCTTCAACATTGAAGTGCTATGCACGACGGATACGGCGACGGATACGCTAGAACATCATCAAGCGATTCACTCATCAGAATGGAATGGCAGTATCCTACCCACATTCCGCCCCGATAATGTCGTAAATATCGATACGATAAATTGGATTGATCATATTGCCGCCTTGGAAGAAACCTCTGGCGTTGCGGTTACTGACTACGGTTCGTTTATCGAAGCCCTGGAAAATCGAAGAGCCTTTTTTTTGGAAAATGGGGCAAAAGCAACTGACCATGCTGCTCTTACCGCTTACACAAAACGCCTGGGCAACGCTGAAGCAGAAACTATTTTCCAACGCGCCTTAAAGGGCACAACAACTGGGGAAGATGCATACCAGTTCACTGGCCATATGCTTATGGAAATGGCCCGGATGAGCACGGAAGATGGTCTGGTGATGCAACTGCATGTTGGAGCTTATCGCAACCATAATGCAATTATTTTTGACCAATTTGGTCCAGACAAAGGGGCTGACATTCCAATCGCAACTGAATTCACACGCTCTTTACAGCCGTTGCTTTTTGCTTACGGCAACCACCCTGACTTCACACTGATACTGTTCAATTTAGACGAGACAACCTACGCACGCGAGCTGGCTCCCCTCGCTGGCCACTATCCAGCGTTAAAGATCGGCCCACCCTGGTGGTTTCATGATAGTTTGAATGGGATTAACCGTTACTTCGATCAGGTTATCGAGACGGCAGGTCTCTACAACACGGCCGGCTTTAACGACGATACCCGCGCCTATCCATCCATCCCGGCGCGGCATGACGTCTGGCGTCGCGCAAGCGCCAATTGGGTCGCTGGATTGACTGTGCGGGGTATTGTAGATGAAGAAGATGCTTACAGTATGGTGCGAGCGCTGGCGTACGATTTAGCGAAAGAAACCTACAACCTATAAGCAGCGGTGAAAGCGCATCTCTAACATGTCGAACAACCTGCGCTAAAACTTGAGAAAAACAATGGTATCTCTTTCATTTCCACAAGGACACATTTACGGTAATTCAATAATCTCCCAGCCTGACGCCACATATGCCCTGGCAAGATTAAAAGCAAATGGCGAGAAACGACTGCTCGTTCAAGGTGATATTGATGGTTTTGACGGTGAAATGCATAATGGATTATTGGTGTGCAATCTGACAGCCCTGAATGGCGCTGAATTACGATCGCGCTTTAGCTGGCTTAACCCGGCACCGCTGGGAAAGCAAACGTCCTTTGGCTTTGGCGACCGGCTTGGTTTAGCCACGCCCGGGCATATTGCCTCCCTCCAAGCCGTCGATCAGAAAAAATCCATCGCGCCTATCTTCGCCCAACAGTCGGTTCGCGAGAACACGCGCACCGGACGCACACCACAAGAGGTCTTGGATAATGCCATGTGGGGTGTTTTTCAGGAAGGATGGCGCGAGCCCTGGGGGGCGGATGCCGACCATATTAAGGAAGCAGCTGACTTGGCTCCATTCATTGCCGCCGGTTACACTTTTTACACCATAGACCCCAGCGATTACGTCGACAATGAGGCACATACAGACAGCCTGGAAATATTNNGGGCGGGCGATTTTGCATACAGCCGCTCTTGCAACAATCCTCGATGAAAAAATGGCCGGCCAGGGATATGACCTGGAAATGTCTGTAGACGAAACCGACACACCTACCTCTATCCATGAACATTACTTCATCGCCAATGAACTTCACTTGCGCGAGATTCCAGTGGTGAGCCTTGCACCCCGTTTTGTGGGTAAATTCCAGAAAGGGGTCGACTATATAGGGGACATTGATGAATTTGAAGCGGAATTGGTCAAACATATGACCATTTTGCATCACTTCGATAGCTACAAGATCAGCATTCACACAGGTTCCGATAAGTTCAGTATTTACAGTATCATTAATAACCACGCCCAGGGTTATGTGCATGTGAAAACGGCCGGGACGAGCTACTTGGAAGCGATGCGGGTCATTGCTAACCAAAACCCACTGCTTTTTCGCAAGATGTTAGACTTGGCACACAAACGCTTCCAGAAAGAGCGTAAAACGTATTACCTTGACTGCCAGCCAGAAAAAGTGCCTCAAAGCAATCAATTAACCGATGCGCAATTACCTGATCTGCTGGAACAATTCGATTCGCGACAGTTGTTGCACGTCACATTCGGCTCGATTCTGGATGAGTACGGCGATGATCTGCATTCATTTATTGCCGCCCACGAAGCAGATTACCGGTCGAGATTGGAAACGCACTTTGGGCGACATTTACAGCCATTTTGCTGAGAGAATAAATTTATGAACCTACAAGAAGTTACCCAATGGTATGACTTCAGCGACAAGACCATCGTTATCACCGGGGGTACTGGCGTGCTCGGTGGGGAGATGGCTTGCGCGCTGGTTGGCTGCGGCGCCAAAGTTGCCGTCCTGGATCGTAACCCCAACCTGCCAGAAGAGTTGAAGAAACCAATGGATGCCGGGCCGGGCAAATACCTGGTTGCCTATGCCGATGTGCTGGAAAGAGCTTTGTTGGAATCGGCCGCAGAGAAGATTCTGTCAGAATACGGCCGCGCCGACATCCTGATTAACTGTGCCGGGGGTAATCACCCTGACGCCAATACCAGCCCGGATAATTCATTCTTTGACCTGCCGCCTGATGCGCTTAAATTTGTCTTTGAGCTGAACTTGTTGGGGACAATTTTGCCCAGCCAGGTATTTGGTAAACAGATGGCTGATCAGGGCGAGGGCGTGATTCTTAACATGTCCTCCATGACCGCCTTTAAGCCATTGACACGCGTGGTGGGCTATGCTGCTGCCAAGGCTGGGGTTAGCAACTTTACCCAATGGCTGGCCGTCCACATGGCGCAGAATTTCGATCCTCAAATCCGGGTCAACGCGCTGGCCCCCGGTTTCTTTATTGGCAAGCAGAACCGGGGGCTGCTGCTTAATGAGGACGGCAGCCTGACACCACGAGGTCAAACTATTATAGATCACACGCCGATGGGCCGCTTTGGCAAGCCGGAAGAATTGTTGGGCACGGTGTTGTGGCTACTTTCACCTGCCTCATCCTTCGTAACCGGCATCGTCGTACCAGTTGATGGTGGCTTCTCGGCCTTTAGCGGCGTATAGCGAACGGCAACAGGAATGTAGACATGAGAGAAAAGGTTGCAATCAACGGGCTTCTGACTGCCGACCAAGTACGGAAAGCGCTGGCCGAAGGGTTGCAGCGCAGCTTCACCGGGCAGCGGGTATTGGTGCTTATCCCTGACCACACCCGAACTATCCCGCTACCGTTTCTGTTCCAAGAGATGGTGGCGTTGTTGCATGATACCCGCCAGCTTGACTTCTTAGTAAACCTGGGCACACATCCGCCACTAACGGAGGTGCAATTGTGCCAACTTGTGGGCATCTCTTCAGAGGAACGTCAGACTACATACCGGCATGTGGCTATCCTGAACCACACCTGGGATTCGCCCGGAACGCTGACGCAGATCGGCACGCTACCTCAAGACCAAATCAAGCAGCTTGCCGGCGACCACTGGCACCCCACATTGGGCGGTGATGTGGCGGTGAATATCAATGGCGCCATCTTAGACTATGACCACATCTTGATTTTGGGACCGACTTTTCCACACGAAGTCGTCGGCTACTCGGGTGGGGCCAAATACTTTTTCCCCGGCATCTCGGGTCCAGACATGATAAACAAAACCCATTGGTTGGGCGCGCTGGCCGGGGTGCGGGGCACGATCGGCATCAAGGAGACACCAGTACGGGACATGATTCATGCCGCAGCCGAATTTGTCCCCACGCCTACCACCCTGATTGCCCTGGTAGTCGTCGACAAGGGATTGGCCGGTATGTTTATCGGTGATTATCTCTCTGCTTGGAGCGCGGCGGCCGATCTATCATCAAAGCGGCACATCATTTGGGTTGACAAGCCTTTCCAAAGCGTGCTTTCACAGGCACCTGAGATGTATGATGAACTTTGGACTGCCGGCAAAGCGATGTACAAGCTGGAACCGGCACTCGCCGAAGGGGGCGAACTGATCATTTACGCACCGCATTTGGATGTCGTTAGCCACGTGCACGGCAAGTATATCTACGAAATAGGCTACCATGTGCTTCCCTATTTCCTCAAGCAATGGCAGAAATTCAAACACGTCCCTTTGGGGGTTCTGGCGCACAGCACCCATGTGCGCGGCGACGGCCGCTACGAGAAAGGCATCGAATATCCTCGAGCCAAGGTCTCCCTGGCTACACATCTTTCCGCTGAAGATTGTGCCCAACTGTCACTAGGCTATGTAAATCCAGAACAGATTAACGTGGCCAAATGGCAGAATCGGGAGGATGAAGGCATTTTGTACGTGCCCGAAGCAGGCGAAATGCTGTACCGGGTAAAAGCAGAAGGAGCAGCCGGTTGAGCGCGCTGGCCCCTCGATTTTTTGTAATCATGGGCGTCGCCGGCTCCGGTAAGACGACTGTGGGGATAGCATTGGCCAAGTATCTCAAATGCCCGTTCTATGACGGAGATGATTTTCACTCACCAGAGAATGTGGCCAAGATGGCCAGTGGATTGCCGTTGGATGATGGGGATCGAGCGCCGTGGCTGGCAAGCCAGGCAAAATTGATCCAGGAGCATTTGGACAGAGGAGATACGGCTGTGCTTGCTAACTCCGCACTCAAAAAGCGCTACCGTGACCAGCTACAGGTTAATGATCTCGTGCAATTCATATTTCTTGATGGTGATTTTGACCTCATCTGGCAGCGCATGCAGGCTCGACAAGATCATTATATGAAGCCAGAGATGCTGCAGAGCCAATTCGAGGCGTTAGAGCCGCCCGAAGAAGATGAAGCTATCAAGATCCCCATTGATCAGACTGTGGACGATATTTTGGCCCAGATTGTATTGATAATAACTAAGTA
>DOXE01000162.1 GCA_003519205.1 Chloroflexota bacterium | reverse complement strand
ATCTTCTGGCCGACCAAAGCGTCTTTGTTCGCTCCTGGTCCATTTCCGGCCTGACCGTCTTTGGCAAAGCCTATCCGGACCGGCGTGCGGCCATCATCAGGCGACTGGAACCCCTATGTGAAGATCCCAGCAAGGCGGTGCGCAACCGGGCGACTAAAGCCGTTGAAGCCCTCAGGAACGATGATCTACCGGTGCCAAAAGGCTGGTTGAAAGGTCAAGGCCCTTAACTTGGAGTGAATGAATATGCCACTAATAGTCCGTTACATCGCTGCTTTTATTGTTTTCATGCATGGCCTGGTTCATTTATTGTATTTCGTGAGTTACTGGCCACTGGCTGAGATAGAAGATATACCCTACAAGACGACCCTATTCTTCGACCGTTGGGATGTGGGTTCGGCAGGCATTCGCCTGTTCGCCTTCCTGAACCCGGTTGTCACTGTGGGGTTCGTCATTGCCGCGATCGCCTTTGCAGTCGACACCGATTGGTGGCGACCGCTGATGGCTATCACAGCCGTCGTGTCGCTGGTGCTCAACATCTTAGATTTTAAGATGGCTTATGGCGGCCCTATCGTCAACATCATCATCCTGGTCCTGATTTGGTTCGCCCCGCGCCTGGGTTGGTGATGGCCCTCGGTTCTCTGCCGACCCTATTGCCAAAGTTTAGTAAAAAGATAGCCGGCGCCCTTCAGGTGAATGGCGCCGGCTATTCTCGCATGAATTGAACTACCAACTTGGTTTTAGAGTGAATGCTCTTAAGTAAAAGCTGATCACATCCAACCGGTTGCTAAATGATATTTATTGTCGGCAATCACTTATTGCTAACGAATATCAACTGCCCGCCCTGGACGAGGTTGGTATCACCGCCGATGAGACCATCTCGAATGCTGTGCGCCTGTACCGTGCCCAGTAGCAGTGTCTCGCCTGGGGCTGTTTCGAACAAGTCGGTTACATCCAATATGCCCGAGGACTCCCAATCGCCGAGGTCGTCGGGATCGCCGTCCGTCGATCCAGCAGGTGCCACGGCCGATCGATCCATCTCAGCCACTTGAGTAAAAGCGCCCGTCGCCGGATCGATCTTCCAGATGGAGGCTTCCCGGCCACTATCGGCTCCAAACAGCAAGCTAGGGCTGGTCGAGCGGTCTTCTTGGATATAGATATACCCATTTTCCGACCAAACCAGGTTATCGGCGCTGCGAACGCCGAAATCGCCGTAGTCATCGGCATCGTGCAGGATCTTCAGGATGGCGTCGGCATTGAGTTGATTGCCCCGGCCCTGGTTATATTTGAATTCAACGTCGATCAGATAAGTGGTTCCCCAATTATCTGAGGGATACAGTTGCCCACGGCCGGTAGAAGCCATGACGGCTTGGGTGCCATCGGCTGGATTGGTGTGCAGATCCTCAGGGCGAGAGAAGAAGAAGGCGCCTTTATTTTCTGCCAGCGCGCGCAGCGTCACATCGTCCAGGTATCCTTGGGCGTCGTAACCTTCTTTGCCCATTAAGCCCTCATTTTGCGCTTTGATAGGGATGAACTTTCCTTGACGAACGCTGCCGGTTCCATTGAACTCCTCTGGAGTCCTTACGCTTTCTGTCGTCTTCCAAACAAACAAACTTCCCTCGGCCAGTCCATTCCGGTCGAGGAAGCTGCCATCACCAATGGCGTCTTTTCGGCCGATATAGAGATAGAGGGGGGCGGGAGCGGAATCATCTCCTAATAAGAAGGCCACGTGTTCGTCTGTGCCGGTATCTAGTGGCGTGACGTTCTCCCACGCCCCGCGCCCTAATTTTGGCGCAGCCCAGATTTCACTCTTATCGACATCAATAGCCCAAACCGATCCGCCGTGTGGATGGGACGGAGAAGAAGTCTCTTCGTTGGTGAAAAAGATATCGTTCACAAAACCATACTCGCCTTCGGAAACGCCCTGGGCAGAGCAGAAGCGAGAGAAACCATTCATCGTGCCATAATCACCTTCGTTAATCTGTAGCGGATCGGTGACGAGCCGGCCTTGGCGATCGTAAACCTTGTCATAGGCCGGGCCGGCGCCCACGATTTCCCGCGATGAACGGTCGTAATCGAAATAGGAGACCCTAGCGCCAGTGAGGGTCGTCCCATTAGCCAGGGAATAGGCATAGCCGTCATCGTCATTCAACTCGTGATTTACCAATACCCGAACCGTATTTTCATCGATTTCATAAGCGCCAGTGCCATCCAGAATACCCGGGGGAGTATAGCCATCAATGGATTCGCCGACAGTAAAGGAAGCCGAAACGGCGTATCCATTTTTGCCCGTCATCATTGGCCCATAAGGAGTTGCAGCGATCGCCGATAAAGCCATCACCGCCAACATGGCTATTACCAGAGCCATGGATAGAGTTAAATAGGAGGCGCGTTTGTTAACGCGCGAAGAAATTTCCTGTTTCATTTTTTACCTCCCTTAGTTGAAAATGAAGTGATTTTACTCAGGGCTGCATAAATATTTATTTCCTCAACAAAGCATGCTTGCATAACCAGCCGGTAGTTCAGATAAACCTTTGTCACGCAAGTGGGGTCGTTTACGCAGCCCTTTCCGTACAAGCAAGTCGAATATACCCAACAATTGTTAAGGTTTTTTTATCGGCCGGTTACGATTCTGCTAAGAGGCGTTTAAGAGTTCTTTAACGGCATGTCTTTATTTGCGAAACTTTTCACCTACAAATTC
>DOXE01000167.1 GCA_003519205.1 Chloroflexota bacterium | reverse complement strand
CGGACAACGTCGATTGTCGTGATACCCAGAGCTAAAAGGCCACCAATATCTTGCGGCCGTACATAATGTCCGGCCGGTAAAACGACCTCTCCCAACTCTACATCTTCACCCACCTGCAGGACATTTTGTCCTACGGCCACCGCCTTAAATGCTTCGATCTCGAAAGGTGGCTGTTGGTCGCTTCCAGCACCGATTTTCTGGGTGTGTTCAATCTGGATGACCGCATCGGCCGTCTCTGGTATCATGCCGCCGGTGTGGACGACAACGGCTTCATAGGCATCTAAATCAACAGCGGCCGGCTTACCCATTTCCACTTCAGCTACGACTGCCAACATGGCCGGCAATCCCTCACTGGCGCCAAAGGTGTCAGCAGCTCGAACGGCGTAACCGTCCATCGTGCTACGACGAAAAGAAGGCAACGCTTGGGGAGAACTGATAGCAACGGCTGTCACCCGGCCAGTAGCACCTTCAGTGCTGACAGTTTCACTTTCGACTATGGTGGTTATATGTTGGTAGAGCAGATCGCGAGCAGCGTCTGGTGGAAGAACGTTAAAGAATTCTGGCATAAATAAATTTTATCAGGTCTGCAATCCTCCAATTAATGGGCCACTGGTGCTATTCAACCTTCTTCAGCCAACTGGAGCAAAGATGCCTCGTCGATAACAGGGATACCTAGTTCGTTTGCCTTATCTAACTTACTACCGGCCGCTTCTCCGGCTAATAAATAGCTAGTCCTCCTGCTGACAGACCCCGTGACTTTCCCGCCGTGAGATTCGATGAAAGATTTGGCTTCTGACCGGGTCATACCTGGTAAAGTGCCAGTAATCACGAAAGTCATACCCTCGAAGGCAACTGATTGGCTTTCCTGGTCCTCGACAGCGAAGTTTAGCCTGGCTAAACGGAGCTTTTCTAATAACTTCTGGCTGGTAGGTTGCTGGAACCAGGCTATTACGGCAGCTGCTGTCTCGGGACCTATTCCTTCAATCTCTTCCAATTCCTCCAGGCTGGCAGAGGCGATACGATCGATGCTGCCAAGCGCATCCAACAATAGGCCAGCTACCACACCCCCGACAAAGCGGATGCCCATTGCCGTAAGCACTCTGGTGGCTGGCTGTGCTTTGCTGGCATCAATGCCGTTTAAAAGGTTATCCACTTTCTTTTCCTGAAAACCTTCTAATTCCAGCAGGTCTTGCCTTTGTAAAAAGTAGATATCGGCTACTTCTTTTATAAGCCCCTCTTCAATGAGCAGGGCAGCCGTTTGGGATCCAAAGTTATCGATATCCATCGCGCTGCGACCTACAAAATATTCGACCCGTCTAACGAGTTGTTCTGGGCAAGCGGCATTGACGCAATAAATAGCCACCTCCCCCGGTGGACGGAAGACCTCTGTCCCACAAAATGGGCAGTGTGTAGGCGGATTGATCGCTTTTTCCGATCCATCTCTTACATCCGTTACGGGTCCGATGATGTATGGAATTACGTCGCCTGCCCTTTTGACCAAAACCGTATCGCCAATCCTTATGTCCTTCCGTTCGATTTCATCGTAATTATGAAGGGTCGCGTTTTTCACGACCACGCCGCCGATCTCGACCGGCTCTAAGATCGCATTAGGGGCAATAATGCCGGTTCTGCCCACATTGACGGCTACATCAAGCAATTTTGTGGTCATTTCTTGCGCCGGAAACTTCATGGCGATCGCCCCACGCGGGTCCTTGCCCACAAAACCAAGGCTCTGAGCCAAGGGTTGATCGTTAATTTTAATCACGATTCCGTCAACTTCGTATTTGATCTCATTGCGTTTTTCGATCCATGTTCCGTATAACTCCGCAACGCATTCAAGATCTGGGCAATAAGCCACATCGGCCGACACTGGGAAGCCTAGCTCTCGTAAATAGGAAAGCCGATCCCATTGTTTCTCCGGCACACCTTCCCCTTCCCAAACGATGATATCGTAACAATAAAGGGTCAACGGGCGTTCAGCCGTCTTTTTTGGATCGAGCTGTCTAAGGGATCCAGCGGCTGTGTTACGGGGATTCATATATAACGGTTCGCCCTCAACCAACCGTTTTTGATTCAGTTCCTCAAATTTATCTAGCGGGAAAAAAGCCTCGCCACGAACTACCAGGTAAGGCGGTGGGGCAAACGAGCTTGCCGGATCGACCGGCAGTTGCTTGGGGAGCGCATACATCGTCAGTAAGTTGGCCGTGATATCCTCGCCGACGGTGCCATTACCCCGGGTGGCACCTAAGTTGAAATGCCCATCTCGATACGTCAACAGCACGGACAACCCATCGATCTTAGGCTCGACCACATAATCGAGTTTTGTGTCCTCTGGTAGAAGCCGGCCGATTCGTTTTCGCCAAGCATAAAGCTCTTCGACGTCAAAGGCGTTGGACAAACTCAGCACTGGCGCTGGGTGGGTAACTTTCTCAAAGGCATCCAGGGGCTCAGCCCCAGCTCGCTGCGTTGGAGAGTCCGGGGTAACCAATTCGGGATTGGCCGCCTCAAGCTTTAACAATTCCTGGTAAAGTGCATCATATTGCGCATCGCTGATTACTGGCGAATCGAGCACATGATACCGGTAAAGGTGGTAATTGATTTGTTCCCGCAATTTTTTTATCTGTTCATCCGGAGACATAGATAATTCCTATGGTGACGAGAAACTAATTGGGTGCGACACCAGGCACCAAGAAATCTCCCGCTACCCAACCTTCCGTGCCATTCTCTAACCGCACCTGCCACCAGATGAAACCACTGCCTTCTTCTGGACCACCGATTACTAGGATCGCCACACCTTCGGGCACCAACTCTAATCGAATATTATCGGTACTCGGCCCACCGCGAAGGCTAACGCCGATGTTCTCGGTATTTGCAACTTCGGCGTAGTACCCGACCGTAATCGTTTCTGGGGCAATTGAGAGATCTGGCGTGGAAGGAGGTGTAAAAGTAGGGATAGGGGTCGCAGTTGGTAATCTGGGAGTCGATGTCGCGGCCGCGCCCGGGGCGGCCGTCAGGCGGATGATGGTTGGTGTCGGTAGTAAAACCTGCAGCGGCTGGCGAAATAAGAAGATGGCTAAGAGGACGCCAGCTATGGCCAGTCCGATGATGGTTACTAATACACCCAGGCCAAGCCACAACCAGGGCACAGGTTCAGAGCTGCCTTCACCTTTTGCCGGAGGGCGATCTCGTATGGCCTGCTGCGACTTACGCGGATCGGGCGGTCGTTGATATCGCGCCATTGTTGCCGGTTACTTCCAAGGCTAATAGGGTTAAATCGTCAAATGTCGGGGCGCTTCCCCTCCAGTCGGCGACGTCGGCCGCCAGGCGATCGACCAGATCTTGAACTTTCAGTTGATAATTCGATTCAAGGAATGCCCCCAGTCGTTCATATCCATATTGCTGGCCTAGCCGGTCGGTCGCATCAGTAACACCGTCACTGAAGATCAGTAACCTATCCCCAGATTTCAGATGGACGGCATATTCCTCCAATTCCAACATCTCAATCATGCCCAGAAAACGGCCCTTACCCTCCAATTTCTGTACCCCTTCGCCAGGACGAACGAGTAATGGTTTTTCATGACCGGCCGTGATGTAAGTCAGTTTCCCACTCGGCCGGTGTAATACACCATAAAAGGCAGTGACGAAGATATCGGCCGAAGGTGCCACGTCGATGACGCCTCGGTGGACAGCCAGGGCCACGCGAGAAGGATTCAATAGCCTTCGCCCTTCTACCATAAACAAGGTACGGGCAACGGCCATAAAAAGGGCCGCCTGTACACTCTTGTCGGCCACATCGGCCAAGACCAACCCAATATGTTCTTCGTCCAGCTCGATAGCGTCATAAAAATCCCCTCCTACCTGTCTGGCCGGCTTGAGAAAAGCCGCCAAATGATAATCCGGATATTGCGGCAGCAGGTCGGGCAGAAGCGTGCGCTGGACACTGGCGGCGATTTCCATTTCTCTTTCCAAGCGTTTCTTTTCGATCAGGTCCTCCTGGGCTTCTTGTAATTCTCGATAAGCTTCCTGTAATTCCTGATTCTTCGTGGTCAAATCGGCGATGGCCAGCTGGTCAGTGTTTCTTAACATATCCACCACGTGGCGCATAAGCGAATAGGCCACGGCCGGACTGCTTTCTAACACATTCTCGAATACCTCCTCGGTTATTTCCAGGACTGTAACCGTTGTAATTGAGACGACGTTGGCCATCCGGGGAGTATCATCTAACAAACTTAACTCGCCAAAGTACTCTCTCGGTCCCTGGATAGACAATAATCTTTCCTGCCCATCATCCAGGACTTGAGTGATGGCCACCCGGCCATCGACGATTACATAAAACGTGTGTTCAACTTCACCCTGGTGGCAAAGGATGGTCTGTGGTGGATAAGTACGTACTTCTGCCAGTTCTCGCAACGTATCTAGGGCACGCTCGTCTAATCCCCTAAAAATACTCTTGAAGATGCTGGTAGTCCCTGTACTCATTTAACCTCGCAATATCGCCTTTTCTAGTATCAGCGATCTCGATTCACATAGGTCATCAACTTGTCTACAGGCCATGTATTGACGACATCATCTTTAGTAACCCAGCCACGTTGGGCGGTAGCGACGCCGAAAAGCATAAAAGCAAAATGTTCATCGACGTGTGCGTCTGTATTGATAGCCAATCTAACGCCTAGTTCACGGGCAAGACGCGCATGTTTATCACGTAAATCTAACCGCTGGGGATTGGCGTTTATCTCCATGATCGTGCCCGTTCGATTGGCAGCCTTCAGTAGGGCTTCCATGTCCACGTCGGCCGGTCGGCGATCGGGCATCAGGCGGCCGGTGGGATGGGCGATCATATCCACGTGGGGGTTTTCCACAGCAGTCAGCAGCCGGGACATCACCTGCTCTCTGCTTTGGCGTAAACCTGTGTGCAAACTGGCAATGACGAAATCCAACTCGGCCAGTACATCGTCAGGGTAATCCAATGAACCGTCAGCCTTGATCTCCATTTCCGTGCCATGCAAAATTCGGAAATCCGGACCCATTATTTCATCGGCTTCCTTAATTTCCCAAGCTTGTTCGCGCAATCTCTCCTCTGATAAACCATTGGCGATTCCCAGGCTGATCGAATGGTCGCTTACGACAATATATTCCAGGTTCCTTTCTTTCGCCGCTCGGGCCATCTCCAGCACACTCATCCGGCCATCGGACCTGGTTGTATGGGTGTGCAGGTCGGCGATAATGTCAGCCAAATCCACAGGGACAGGCAGTCTATCTTCTAGAGCGGCTTCGATTTCACCCCGATCCTCGCGTAACACGGGCGGTATATACGGCATATTTATTGTCGCATATACCTCTTCTTCCGTGGCGCACAAGAGCTCTGGACCACCTTGGATGGGCGTGAACCCATGTTCGTTAAGACTTAGATCCTGTTTCAGTGCCAATTCCCGCAACCTGACGTTGTGGTTCTTACTACCCGTGAAATAGGATAACAAGGTCCCCCACCGCTCGGCCGGCAGGACTCTTAAGTCCACTTGCAAACCACTTAGAAGCAAGACACTGCTCTTAGTCGGGCCACTTCCCAGCACGGATTCGACGTTTTTCATTTCCCTAAACCAGGCCATGATCGGTTGGGAATCTTCGGCCGCCACCAGAATATCGACGTCACCGATCGTCTCCCGCATCCTCCTCAAAGATCCGGCTACCGCAGCTTGTTTGACACCCGGTAGGGTTTTAAGCTCATCCAATATCTGATGGGCTACGGGCCAGGCTTCGCCGAGTAGAACCCTGTCGTCACCATGAAGCTCCAAAGCCCGGATGCCGGTGATAATCCTGGCTTCGGATTTCGCTCCCAGGCCCGGCAAATCTTTTAATCTGCCTCCTTCCGCCGCTTCGGCCAGTTCTTCCAGGGTGGTGATTCCCAGGGAATCATAGATC
>DOXE01000023.1 GCA_003519205.1 Chloroflexota bacterium | reverse complement strand
AATTGACTCAGTATCGTCACCACCGCAGGCAACCAGGGCGAGAACTAAAACTAAAATCAAGGTTATCATCAATTTGTTCATTGGAATCTCCTCGTATGAATGAACACGAATAAAGAGTGGCAAAAAAAGTCTTCATGCGCCAATCCGCTTGGATATGGTTCCTCCCTCCGGCACACATTCGACTGAAATGATGGGAAAGCCCAATCCGTATAGGCTGTTCAGCACGCCAAATAAGGCCGCCTGATCCACCATTTCGCCGTGCAAGATGGTGATTGGTGTATTATCAGCGGTCTTGGCATTGTCGATGGCGATTCCCCCTAATTGATTTGACCAACTATCATCCAGGTAGCCGCGGACAGTTATATGGTAGATTGCTGGGGTGCCCAGGTTAAACTTAGACCAATCCTGCTCTTCTGCCATCGTGTTCTCCCTTCAAGTTGGAAGCTGCAGTAACTTCTAACCGTAAACATATGATGCCAGTTCCGTTTGACTGGCACATCATCAGTTATGGGGGAGAAATTAGGTATTTTGGCGAGCAGGATTTAGTTAGAGGGGATTAATCCTAAATCTTGGGCGCGGGTCACCGCCTGGCGGCGATTGTTTACGCCTAACTTGCTGTATATGTTTTTGGTATGCGATCGCACTGTGAAGGGAGAGATAATTAAGTTCTCAGCGATTTCTTTGTCGGATTGCCGTTGGCTCAAAAGCAGCAAAACATCCATCTCGCGATTGGTTAATTGTTCAATGGGCGGTTGACGGCCAACTTTATCATTACTGGAGGTGACGAATAGGCTGTGTGAAGGTGCAGCAGCGGCAAGAATTAGATCCCTGTAATCCGCCAATTCATCATCCTTCACTGCCAGCTTGGATAAAAGGTTTGCCATAATTGGCCCCAGATCAACGAAGGAGCGGATAAATTTCCCCGGCAGCCCTAAGCATAGGGCTTTCTTGAGAGTTTCCAGGGCTGCCGATTCATCGCCGTCCAATTGCTGGCTGACGGCTTGTAGTGCCAGGGCTTGAATTAGATGAACGGTATTATGGGTCAACTCACAAAATTCAATTATTTGCGTGAGTAAACTCCACGCTTTTTCCCGGCTGACCAGTATATCTTCAGCCAGAAACACCTTTACCAACGTCAGATGTGGGGCATAGAATTGGGTCATTGGTGATAAGGGGGGAACCGGATCAAGCCTGTTAGCCCGCTGACTGGCGAATGACATCTGTCCCTGTAGCAGGGCTAATTCTGCCTGGAAAGCGGCTACTATTGGTAGCATTTCGCTATTCCCTGTCTGCAATAAGTAGGCCATTGTTGAGTCGATTACATCAAGAGCTTCCCTTTCTCGGTCCAACTGTTGGTGTGTTAATGCCAGGCCGCAGGAACTGTAAACGAAGCTGTCATCATAAGTGGTGTATGGTCGCTGGTGGACATATGAAAAATGTTCTTTTGCGGTTGATAAGTCGTTCTGCTGGTAGGCGATCATACCTAGGAAATAGTGGCCAAAACCGAGCATTCCTGGCGAGCGTGACTTTTTTGACAGTTCAACTACCTTAGCAGCTTTTTGCTGCATTGTGTGAATATCTGCCGCTATCCAACCGGCAAAACAGGCAGTCACTAATACGGCCGCTTTTAATGTATCGCTATGATCTGGTTCTTCGTCGAAGCCACGTAGTATGGTAGCGTAGGCTCCGTTCAGATCCCCGGCAAGCTGTTGCACACCGGCCAATGACATCCGGGCCAAAACCCTGACAATGCTTAACTCGGGCGCAGTCCATTTGAGGGCTGATTCGGCTTGCGCCATAACCCCGCCAACATCCATGGCATAATACAAAAGTAAGCTGTGAATGGCGCTCATTTCGCCTATCAGGTAACGATAGGCATCCTTTTTGCCAGGAGATTGGCTGATTAGCTTCTCCAAACGTTCAAATCCGGCCGGAAGCTTCACCCATTGGTTGTGGTGGTAATAAAGCCAGTTTTCAGCCATTAGCAGGTCTGGATTACATTCGATCACATCATAGGGAAAACGTCTTAATAGCTGTTCCAAACGCTGCCATTGAGTTTGCTGCATCAAGTCGATTCGCGCGCAAGCAAAGATCTGGATAGCCCGATCCATATCACCTGCCCAAAAAGCATGGTCCAGTGCTTCTTCGACGAAACCATGATCGGCCAACCAGGAGCTTGCCCTGATATGCAGTTGATTGATTGTTTGCTCGGGGTAAAAAGACCTTAGCTGGTGGCGCAGCAAATCCTGGAATAAATGGTGATAGCGGTACCATTCCCCTTTTTGATCCAAAGATATCAGGAAGAGGTTTCTGCGTTGTAAATGAGCCAGAGCTTCTTGACTGTTGATATGCTGGCCGGAATCTTCCCCAACCAGTATGGCATCACAAAGTGGCGTACAAAAGCGGTCGAGCAGGCTGGTCTTCAAGAGAAATGACTGTACGGGTGCCGGCTGTCGCGATAGAACCTGTTCGACCAAGTAGCTCATAACGAAATGATCTGTCCCTTGAATGACCTCAAATAACTTTGCTTGATCAGTGTGGTTGCGTAAAGCCAGCACCGCCAGCCGCAAGCCGGCAGCCCACCCTTCCGTCCGTTCGAATAATTCAAGCGCCAAATCAGGTGCAATGCTCTTGCCAAGTTTAATGTCCAAATATTGCACTGTTTCTTCTTTATTAAAGCGTAGATCGGCCAACCTGATTTCAGCTACCTGGTTTCTGGCCCGTAAATTGATGATATCAAGCGGGGGATCCTGCCGGGTGATGAGGACCAGGTGCATATGGGCGGGTAGGTACTGTATGAGTGTACCGGTAAGTTGGATGATTTCCCGATCCGTGATGAGGTGATAGTCATCCAAAATGAGGATGAAAGGTTGGGGCGTAGAAGCTGCCTCGTTTAGCAATCGCGTACTAATGATATCTAAAGATGGTAGCTGCTGGCCATTCATTAACTCCATTGTTCCTGGGAATGAATCAGGAAATATCGTTTGGAGTGCGCTGATGAAATAGCTAATAAAAACACCCAGATCATTGTCTTTCTTATCTAGCGAAAGATACGCGCTCAAGCAGGAGCACTCTTGTGACCAGATGCTGGCCAAAATGGATTTGCCATAACCGGCAGGGGCAGAAATGAGGGTGAGTTTGCGGTGACGGCCGTTTTCTAATCTTTCGATCAACCGCGGTCGCGGTAAAATATCAGGACCGATTGACGGTCGTTGAAATTTGGTCCGAATGAGGACATCTTCATTCATGGCGTCGTTTAGCTACAACAGGCAAAGATGCTAGAGTAATTATACATCAACAGATGCAGAACCGCTTTTCTACCACCTTGGTCAAAGACTTCTTGATTGTCCTAAACAATGTCCATAATTCCTGATAACCCTATCTTATGGACTCGATGGCTGGGTGCTAACGGGAAGTTGTCGTCAGTTCTTAGCCGGAAGTTACAAGGCTTTCGTTTATTTGAGATCGATACCCATAGTACATTTAAAGCGGTTGAATTAAGTATGGATACTGCATCCCAATGCTGGTCTTAACTGACAACAACTGATACCAAGACTTAAATGGATAGTAGACCCTAGAACTGATCCTTATTGACACAGTCAGTACTGCTTATAGAATAGAAGAAGATTATCAAAAATATAGCATAAAGCTGATATGCAATAACGTTGCAAATCAGCCCTCACGGTTCAGTCGAAAAACGCTAAACCTTAAAGAATCTTACCTCTAGTAAAACGACATTAGAAAGGACATTTTTGCGTTTTCCTGTTTGTAAGG
>DOXE01000428.1 GCA_003519205.1 Chloroflexota bacterium | reverse complement strand
CTATTTGCTGGACATCCTGGTTGATCCTGACTTTATAGCCGGCAATTTGAGCACGAGTTTCCTTCAGGAACGAATGGAACCATGGCATCCTTCGGCCGACATGAGTAATAGCACCTGGCTCGCCTTAGCCTCGTTTGAAGCCTTGAGGAGTAACGAGGCTCAAAACCTGAAAGGTAAGGCGGAAAAAACTACTGAAGAGGTTGATCCATGGTGCGTGAACCCACGATGGCGCAATGTCTCATGAAAGCGCGTGATAAATATCTAACCACTCTTCGACTGATAGCGTTTCAGCGCGCCGCCGGCCATCAATGCCAACCTGGGCAAGATGCGACATCAATTCCTGCCGGGAATATCCAAGAGCTCGCAGATTGTTCTGCAGCTGCTTTCGTTTTTGGCTGAACCCCAACTTCACCAATCGTATAAAAGCTTGTTCGTCGGCCGAGTGTACAATTGATTTTTCGTATAGAGATAATAGCACCACTGCAGAATCAACATCAGGGCGGGGCCAAAAAGCCCCTGCTTTAATTTTGAATAATACTTCAACTTTGGCATACATTTGAACGGTAGTGGAAAGGATACTCATCTGGCCAGGATGGGCTGCTAATCGTTCTGCTACTTCCTGTTGGACGGTCAACACCATGATCGCGGGCTTAAGATTCGAGGATAAGATGTGCCGTAAAATTGCACCCGTTATGTAGTATGGCACATTGGCAATAACCTTGTAGGCACTATCAAAAAAATCGGCCGGTTCCATTTTTAAGATGTCGGCATGAACCAGCTCAACATTTTCATAACCAACTAATTGGTCCTTCAGGATAGGGAAGAGCCGGTCGTCGATCTCAATCGCGACGATACGTTTCACATATGGGGCCAATTGTTTGGTGAGAGCCCCAAGACCAGGGCCGATTTCCAGAATGTTATCTTCCGGATCAAGGTCGGCAGCCGAGGAAATCCTGGAAAGGATCTGGGAATCCGTGAGAAAGTTTTGCCCTAAGCTCTTTTGCGGGGAAAGGCCATATCGGTTGAATAAATCCTTGGGCAAATTTGTATCTTTTTTGACCATTTCTAAAGGTTTATTCCCTGTTTTTAAAGATTTTCGCTGAAGCTTCTACGAAATTAAATAATTAATGCTTTCGGCCGGAGGGACAGGTGTCAAAAAGTAAACGTCCACGAAGCCTCGCCACGACACTAATTCTCCTTCGTCATAACCGAGATCGATGATGCGACCCTTAATAGCACCACCAGTATCCCCAGCAAAGCCAATTCCATAGCCCTCGACGTAGACTTTACTCCGAAACGGGACGATATTTGGATCGATGGCCACTACACCGGTGCCAGCCGGAAGGCCACTGGCTGTGATCCCATAAGATGGATGATCAGATGACTTACCGGCCGATGCGGTTGTATAAGATGTCACACGCATCCGAACGACTCGCCAGTATTCAATAGGTCCGCTTGGCGTATCCAGCGATCGAACGACAATATTTGTACCATAACCGACAACTTCGTCGATTGGTTCGCGCGAAACCCATTTACCGGCTGGTGAACGACCCACTTCGCTCCCATTCTCATACCGGATCCTGGTTTGTTGTTGCAGAATACCAGTCACCCCTTGACTCAATATGGCCCGCTGGTCAATTTCTAGCTCATCGGTTCCGACAAGGATGGAGCTATAGGGCAGGGGTTCTTCCTGAATTTCCAATCCTTCGGTAATTCGATGTACCTCGATTGTGTCCCCCGATTCTAAAGGTGTATCGATATCTGGCTGGACGTAATCCTGCCCGGATAGGCCGATACCTGCTTCTTCCAGAATATCCAAAGGTGATGTATGGTGACTTGATATCTCAATTCTCATACCATCGACCTGGATAGTGTAAGGTTTTGCCCGATGAATTTTAATTTCTTGATCTGGGACGATCCAACTACCAAGAGGGGGATCAACTTTATCATTTTCAAAGAGGATAATTCGAGCTTCTTCTAATGCTTTTCCAACCGATTTTGCCCCAGTCATAATCTCCATCGTTTTCGCACCATCGTGGATGGTCAGCGATCTCATACGAGAGATTTCAATTGATTCTGCGCGCGGTATACCCTCTAGTTCCTGAATTGAATAGAGTTGGCCGTCGATTAGAATCTGGTCAGACCGGTTAAATTTAATGCCGGATTCGAAAAGTACTGAAGCAATATCTGGCTGGAGCGTCCAGATTGTTTGAGTGTTCTCTCCTACTTTAATTTCAATAGGTTGGGCTCGATTGATGGTAATAGCTGTTCCTGAATCCGGAAAAACATCCAGGCCAGGTCTAATTAAATCTTCTGGGCGATAGGAAATAGCTGAGGCGTCTAACACTTCTCGTACTTTGCTAAAACTACCCTGAATCGTGTCAATTTGACCGTCATGATAGATCGTGAATTTATCGCCACGAATAGACAAGATAAAAGTAGTTCCAGCCCCGGCTGTCAGTAAAACGATGAGAGATATAATGAATATCAGGCGAGTTTTAGGGGAGGTGAGCATGAAGAATACCAGTTTGTGCCCATAAGACCGACGATTACCAGGTTATCCTGGGCACCCGGGGGAAACGCCTTAGCGCTGCTTCCTCCCGGACCTGACGCGGTTCGACGGCCCCCGCCGCCAGGGACCCAGTTATCGCCGGTCTGATGGGCACAAAATTGTGTTTAAGATCCTAACAAAAGCAGTTGGACCCGTCAACTAATAAATAAACAAGTCTGGGGTCAATTCCACATGCCGATTGCTTCAGGACCTCGATCTAACTCCCATGGGTAAACTACGTACGCATCCGTTACGGCAGCATAATAAGTGGGGGTATGACCTGGATAGAGCGATGAAGCAGGCTTGTAATGGAGTACACAGGTGTCGGGTTTTCCCCCGGCCGCGTCCACTCGGCTGGCAACCGTCACTGTATTCCTTCCACGGGTCCAGACATCGTCCACGACCAGTATCCGGCGGCCTTCGAGCAATTCATCTTCAGGGAATTGGATAAAATCAGGTACAGCAAATCGTTCCCCATCATGGATTTGA
>DOXE01000097.1 GCA_003519205.1 Chloroflexota bacterium | reverse complement strand
TTTCAAGTGGTTCGGTAGCTCGCGGATGATTGTAGTCCTGGCCCATTCGTGGTCGATTATCGCACCCAGGGACAGCTCATAGTTAATACGTTATATGGGACAGAAACCAGGTTCAAGGGGCTGATGTACCAGGCTTATCAGCCGCTGTTTGAATTCGTCGGCCGGAAGATCCGGGGGCGACGGCCAGGTTGTTGACGACGGTTTACTTGGGGACGGCATCGGAGGCAGATCCGGCGGGCCCATGCTCGCATCAGGCGATAGTATTGAGACTCCCCACCCCGCAACTCACATTGTGCATGGCCTGTTAAAGGAGGCGGTGGGTAGCGGTTATGGTGTAAATATAACCTGTAAAAAGTATGGCGTCGTGCTCGGAGCCGCATCGTTGCTGACATAGATAAAGTAGTGACCGGCCGGTTGGGTTCTCAGATTCAGAACTTTGCGGGTCGCGGAGCTGCCATTAATGCCTATTAAAGTGCGTGAACTACAATCCTGGCCTCGATAGACCGTCAACTGCCCTTCCTGTGGCACAAAGTTAGACAGTTCGACAACTAAATTGCCATTGCTGGGCAGGTTAAATTGGTACCAATCGTCCCTATTTTCCGGGAGGAAGTTATAAATGGTATTCAGTGCTAACGGGGCTGCCGTCTCGCAAGAATTATTAAATGCGCGTTCTCTCTCGAAGATTGGAAGATGGAGCCTAATCATGGGGCTAAAAACGACTGTAGAAGCTGTATCGCTGTTATTCTCATCCACTGGATCCGATGTTAAACTGGATACATTGGCTGTATTCTCCAGCGAGCCAGGCGATACCGAATCAAAACGTACAACCAGTGTCACTGTTGCATCGCTATTAGCGTTTAAGTCTCCCAGGCTGCAGTTAATTGTGCTGGTTCCGCTGCAACTTCCCTGGCTTGGTGTGGCTGAGATCAGCGTAACGCCAGGTGGCAAGTTATCTACGACCCGAACGTCTCTCGCCAGCGAAGGACCATTATTATCGATAGCAAGTGTATAGTTCACGGTCCCACCGATCGCAACGATGTCGGGTGTGCCTGACTTGGAAATTGCCAGATCGGCCTTTGCTTCAACAGTCGTCGTGGCGACGTCGGTGTTGTTTGTAAGATCGGTATCCGAGGATTGGGTTAGAACGGTGGCGGTATTCGCAATAGGACCACTGGTATCTTGGTTCACCTTTACCGTGATTGTCGTAGTCACTATATCTCCAACAGTCATCGTACCGAGATCACAGCTCACGATCATGCCATTGGCTGAACATCCTGGAGAACCGGATTGATAGGTGACCCCACCCGGTAACGTGTCATTAATCACGACCCCCTGGGCATCGGCCGGACCGTTATTCTTGACGGGTAATATGTAGGTCAGTTTCTCCCCGGCCGATACTGGATCTGGGCTGTCCGTCTTGTCCAGCTCCAGATCGGCCTCGGGTACCACATCTGTGATCTCGACGGCCATACTCGGAGTGATGGTGTAGCCGCTGACGACTGCCAGGTTGGCGATCTGTTCGAAAAAGGTTGACGGGTGAACGAAGACGAGGATTTCGACCGATGCGCTTTTATTAGC
Organism: Chloroflexota bacterium; assembly: GCA_003519205.1. GTDB lineage: Bacteria > Chloroflexota > Anaerolineae > Promineifilales > Promineifilaceae > UBA11865. Next base: position 5,193 of record DOXE01000097.1, on the reverse strand, counting down.
AGCTAAGTTGCCAAAGCTACAATCAATGACTCCCAATGATTCAAAGCACTTATCCCCAGGACTTGAATTTACCGATACAAAATCTACTTCTGGAGGCAATGTATCTGTCATCACGACGTTGGCAGCAATGGAGGAGCCACTATTCGTTATTAAAATCGTATAAGCCAAATTCGTGCCGGCGGCAACCACGTCGGGATTGTCGTCCATGAAAATTAATAATTGTCCCAGATGGTTAACGCCGGTTTTGCTCTCTGCCACGTTGTTGTCCGGATTGCCATCGCCCTGTTGGCCAGACACATTAGCCCAATTGTCGAGCACGTCTGGCGCTAATGGGTCGACGTCGACGACGATGGTTACCGTCACCTTGTCACTAACATCCATGACCCCTATCGTGCACATGACCGGGTTGGTAAAAGGGCAATTGCCTGTACTTGGTGTGGCCGACACCAGGCTCACGCCCGAAGGCAGAATATCCGAAACTATGACACCAGTGGCGACCGATGGGCCGCCGTTACTAATAACAAGGGTATAAGTTAAGCGCTCGCCAGCAACCACAGAATCAGGTTGGGCTTGCTTTGAGATGCTCAAGTCAGCAGAAGTGGTGATGGTGGTGGTCGCTCTGTCCGTATCGTTGCCTGGGTCTGGGTCTTCATTGCCGAAGACGGTAGCCGTGTTCGTGACTGTGGTGCCGGCCTGGGCATTGGCCGGTACATTCACGGTGGCGTTGAAGAACTGGGATGCGCCAGCGGTCAGCGTTCCCACTGTACACGTAAAGCCGCCATTGGAAGCGCTGCAGACGCCGCTAGTGTCGGAACTGAAGGACCAGCCAGCCGGCAGGTCATCGCTGATGGTGCCACCCGAGGAGCTATCGGGGCCGTGGTTGGTGACGGTCAGAATGTAATTATAAGTGTCGCCGGCAACGGCGCTGCCAGCACCGGTTTTGGTTATATGCAGGTCAGCCGTGATCGCGGCTGTCTGGTAAAGTCCCACGTCTCCAAGGAGGTCGTGGCCCCAGTCAAGAACCGTTGAATTCAAACCGATTTCTAGATCGTTCTCCTGTTTATTATCCGGGTCAATTTGGTTGGCATCTACCGGGCTCCCATCACTCAAGGCCTTGGGCATCCATAGCTTTCCACTGTAATTGGCGGCCGCTTCCAGCTCCCTGGCGACAAGCATGATTAAGCTAAGCGGGAGTGCAATGGTGAGTATAATGACTAGATTCTTGGGTAATTGCATTGCTGGTCCTCCTGTTTAACCATATTACTATGGAGGTGTTGCCGTTGGTTTTGGTGGTGGCTTAGGCGAATCCGATGATGAATCTGATGACGACCCCGATGACGACCCCGATGGTGGCTGCTGCGGTAGTGGGGTTGGTGAAGGAGAGGGCGTTGGTGTAACGGTAATTGGCAGCCATAGTGCGTTGCCTTCTCTAATCACGATGCCACTCAAGCAGTTGACCTGCTGGATCTGTGCTATTGTGATCTCATGTTGAGTGGAATATTTGGACAAACTGTCTCCTAGTTCAATGACGTGCTGTGCCCAATCAGCTGGTGGCGACGGTATGCAAAGTGGCGAGGGCGTTTCTATCTCGGCAACTTCAATGATGGGCTCAGCAGTTGTTGCCGTAGGCGTCGGTCTTGGCGTATTTGGCGGTATTGGAGCGGGAGTGGGGGTATATGTCATTGTAATGGCGCTTTCGACAATCCGTGTCACATTGACTTCGCGTGTAATTTCGACCACAGTCGTCACCTCAACCTGGGATATTTGGGTCACGATTCTGGTAATCGGGATCATTTCTGGCTCAGTTGCGCAGGAAACCAAGACTAGAACGAGGAGAAGGAATATTAGGGGTGCTATTCTCATCTCTATTTCCTATGAGGACAACGGACAACTTTTAAGATTCATTTAAGATACAATAGCACAAGAAGGCTCAGATGTCTACATCTTTTGTGGTGTGTAGGGCTGTAGAGGTGTGGGGTTGTAGGGGTGACCTGGAATTACCCAACCAGATTCCCTATGGTACAGTTCTAAGGGGACGACAGTCCCTGTAAAGGATCCCAGCCTGGTCCAACTTTTGACGATCATGGGATTACTCCTCAGACAAGCACGGGCTTGATAATGAGATGATAGCTATATCTGGCGATCGGTCAGGGGGTCGATCCCTTGTAGCCATCTCGCTGTTAATGTTTATCTTTCCTAGAAAAATATTGACGCTCAATCGCAGCAAGATTAAGCTTTTACTAATCATATCAAAAAGATTAAGCTATTTGCTGGCGCCTTGAAGGTCCGTAATTTAGGAGAACCCCAAAGGAGGACCCCGAACGATGAAACAAAAAAAGAGTCTGAGACTGACGGCCATGAGACAGCTCAGTATTGGCATCTCGATTGGAATTGCCTTAATTGCAGTATTGGCAATAACCGCCATAGCCAGTTCGACAACGTTACCCGATACACAACTAGAGCAAGGCTACACTAAAGAAAGCCTGGAAGCGAGTTCTCTCACGGCACCTTACTCGCCAGCCGGACCCGTTACACTGACATGGACGACGGTAGTCACTTTCTTTGATCCGCGAACGAATAGCGGAGTGGAGGGCTCGGCCGCAAACGTCATAGGCGACAAGCTCTATGTAAGCCACGGTTTCCGCGATGTTGATAGCAACCTGTTTTCCTTCTACGATATTCTCAGCGATACCTGGACACACGGTGGCCCTGACGCCCCGGATGCGACGGTCCCTCGTTCGGAGTTAGGTGGCGGCACAGTCAATGGAAAACATTATGCTGTTGGAGGCCGGACCGGTCCGAGTGCAGACGTCGAGGTGTTTGACCCGGCTACCTCAAGCTGGATGACGGCCACGTCAATGAGCCTGGCCCGCGGTGGACTGGGAGTCGCTAGCTGGGGAGGCAAGATTTATGCTATCGGCGGCCGTGGTGGAAATACATTTGGTGAGGCGCCAATTTATACCAAGACTGAGGTGTATTCGCCGGCGAGCAATAACTGGACCACGTTGGCGCCTATGCCCATTCCCGTGTCGGACAACTATGCGACGGTTGCCATGGGGGGCAAGATTTATGTGTTTGGTGGAGCTACTGATCCAAGCACTGTCATAAGCGCCACGCAGATCTATGATATTCGTAGAGATTCCTGGAGTTTGGGGGCGCCTATGCCGACGGCGCGGGCCGCGGGCATGGTCGGAACGATTTGCGGCGACACTATCGCCGTTTTCGGGGGCTATGATCCGCTTGGGATTGGCAATCTGGATGTCACTGAACTTTACTCTCCCCATGACGATTCCTGGTCAACTGGCCCGAATATGCAAGTGGCAGCCAGTGAAATAGGCCAGGGAGTCACGACATATAAGGATAGGACGATCTTTTCTGTCGGGAGTGGTATATTTGGCTTATCCGGTTCTGTAGTTCAGAGACTTGATGCAGAATGCAGGTACGATCTTTACCTGCCGATCCTATTTAAGAATCCTTAACTGATCAAAACCGGCCCGGTGCTGATGTTCAAGCCGGACCGGTTATGCGTTAGTAGTGTTAGAGAAGTAGGTTGAGTTGACTTTTACCTGCCATCCGCTACCTGTCTTTTACCCCTTCTCCCCTGACCACTTTTTGGCGGGCGTCGCTGTTGACACGCTATGCTATGATAGATAGTGTGTAGGGTCTTCGGATTATTGAGTGTGATTTTTGCTGGTCGGCTCCACTTGCCGGTGAATCGCACCGGGGCAGAGTAATATCCGGAAAATGGTTCGCTTCGATATCTGGTTATCCAACCTATTTTGTGTGGCTCTGATTTTGGCTACAACGTGTGGAGAAGCTCCCCCTACCCCCGCAACGGCGCTCACTCCTGGCCCGACCAACGCCAATCCTGGCCAAGGTACCGTTCGCTTTGCCGTGATCGGCGACTTTGGCAGTGACAACGCTGACGAACTCAGGGTAGCCAATCTGGTAGGTAATTGGAATCCGGACTTTGTGATCACTACCGGTGATAATAATTACCCGGATGGGGCAGCCTCGACGATTGACGAAACCATCGGCAAGTATTACAGTCAGTTCATTGGGAATTACCAGGGATCCTATGGTCCTGGTAGCCCTACCAACCGCTTTTGGCCGTCGTTGGGCAACCACGACTGGCACACGATTTCCTGTACCGGGGGCAGTTGCAGCGGCGCACACTTTGATTACTTCACCCTACCCAACAACGAACGCTACTACGAAGTCAACCTCGGATTAATCCATTTATTTGCCATTGACAGTGATAGCAGCGAACCTGACGGCCGGGACGAGAACTCCATCCAGGCCAGTTGGCTGCAAGATCAGTTAGCTGCTTCTACCTCTTGTTATAACTTGGTCTACTTCCACCACGCCCCCTATTCATCCGGCCGGCATGGTTCAATTTCAACGATGCAATGGCCATTCGCGACCTGGGGAGCTGATGCGGTGTTTAGCGGTCACGATCACCTGTACGAGCGGCTGGACGTCAATGGCACGCCCTATTTCGTCAACGGCGCTGGCGGGGCAGGTTTGTACGACTTTGACAACATCGGCAACTTGCCTCCGGAAGCCGAATCCATCGTCCGCTATAACCAAGATCACGGGGCGATGTTGGTCACAGCCAGCTTTACCGGCATCACTTACCAATTCTTTAACACCGACAATGTTCTGATTGACGAATATTCTGTGCCAAAAAATTGTGCCGATTACACCTATGCCGTATTTTTCCCGTTAGCCATGAACACCCTCCCGGGAGGCCAAAGCGCGAGTGGATGTGGAGGGGCTAAAGCAAACACTGGGTCAGGATCGCAACTGCCTTGATGCCCTGCACCTGGCATTGCAACACAGACAACAAGAAACCATCAATACCGACCAGGGTCCCTGCTGATTACAGTCGAAGGAGCGTGCATTTCACCGCCCACGATTACGCATGGATGAACTACTTGTTCACTGGTCACAATCGTAAAAATCCCTTGATAAAACAGAACAAATGTGCTATTCTTATCATCAAGGGGTGGAGCTGATGAACCATCCCAGGAGCAGGATGATGACTGTAGCCATTCGAGAATCGCAGAAATCTGTAGGATCGAGATTCCAGGCCGGGTCCATAACAGCGACCAAGGCCGGCCAAACCACCATAAAGCAGGTTGACAGGAAGCCGGCCGGTGAGAGCCTGCCGGCCTTATTAACCCGCATGGG
>DOXE01000005.1 GCA_003519205.1 Chloroflexota bacterium | reverse complement strand
GTCTGGCTACGAACCAGAAGGTCGGGAGTTCGAGTCTCTCCGGGCGTATTGGAGAAGCGACCCCAGTTGGGTGTCGCTTTTTTTGTGTAAAGCGCTCTGAAATTCGAGAAGAATGACCCTACTATTTTTGGAGTAATAATGGTAACACCAGCGGGAAAAGAATGCCGCTTTTACTACGAAGACTATCATCGCGGCTATTCGGAACAATATTGCCGACTGGTACGAAACAATCACCGCTCGTTGGACTGGAAACCTAAGGATTGTTTCAACTGTCCGGTTCCTGATATTCTCCTGGCAAATAATAGCCCTGACCTGGTGCTAGAAGGAACAATTAAACAAGGTCTCCTCGGTATGAATCGGCATGTCGAGGTTACCGCATTTTGCAGCCGCCATCTTGTCGAAGTGGATAAGCCTGAGGTGGGTTGTCCTCATTGTGCGATGGAACGGCCGGGTCTACAAGAACTATTCAGCGAAGATGACTAATGCCAAGCATTGATGCCGTATTATTCGATCTCGACGATACACTGCTCGAGAACGATATGGATTATTTCCTGAGTCGTTACTTCCCAATGATCTCTGAATACGTTCAACCGATGATCGAACGAGAAAGATTTATGAAAGAACTCCTGTTTGCTACCCAGAATATGATCCAAAACCAGGATCCTAATGTGACAAACCATGATATCTTTTGGTCGGTTTTTTGTGAGAGAACGGGCTTAGAGCAGGAGGAGATGGAGCCATTTGTCGATAAGTTTTACCGGCAAGAGTTCCCTAAATTGCGTGAGGTCACCAGTCCTAAGAGCATAGCCAATAAGCTGGTTCACTTCTGTTTTGATAACCACTTGAAGGTGGTTATTGCCACCAATCCTCTATTCCCATTAAAAGCCATCGAACATCGACTGGAATGGGCAGGTGTGGCTACAAACGATTTTGACTATGCCTTGGTTACAGCATATGAGAATATGTTTTCTGCCAAGCCAAATCCGACGTATTACCGGGAGATCTTGTCTAAAATTGAAGTTAACCCGAGTCGAGCGATTATGGTGGGTGATGATTGGAATAATGATATGGTTCCTGCCAATCGTGTCGGTTTATTCACCTTTTGGATAACACATGATTCGAAAGCTTGGTCAGAGCGCTCGAGAGAGGTCGATGGATTTGGAAATCTCGCCGATTTCTACAATCGGTTGAGTAATGGTTGGTTACTGGTTTAAGCGAAAGAATTAGCTGCTTTCGAGTATCAACTATCCATGCAAGCACCCCCTCCGGTTTCGAACTTACTCCAACAATATGCTACCATGGCCTTCAATGTGCGGAATGTATTGCGTGGTACCGACGTCGATTGGCGATGGCGACCTTCTGATGGAGAGTGGTCTTTGACTGAGGTGTTGTCCCATCTTCGGGATGTTGAACGAGAAGTACATCAGCAGCGATTTAAGATCCTGATTGAGAATGAAACGCCATTTATCTCGGGTGTATCGGCCGATGAATGGGCCGAGGAGCGTGGCTACCGGTATCAAAATGGTCCCAATGCAATGCAGTCATTTCTGCAAGCCAGGGATGAGACTCTTTCAATGTTGGCCCATTTGGATGATAAAACGTGGGCACGCCTGGGCCAGCATGCATTTTTCGGTCCCACAAGTACCCATGAACTTCTTTTCCTGGCCGTAAGGCACGACGAAATCCACTGGGAGCAAATCNNGAGCCGATAGAGCTGATTAGGATTAAGGATCTTCAAAGAAGCAACATCGCGTCGCCAAAGGAATAGAAACGATATTTTTCTTGGATAGCAACCTGATAGGCCTCGAGAATCTTTAGCTTGCCGGCGAAGGCAGCTACCAACATTAAAAGTGTGGACCTAGGTAAGTGGAAATTTGTGATCATGGCGTCGACGGCACGATATCGGTAACCGGGGTAAATGAAGAGATCAGTCCGGCCCTCAAAGGCGGCAACAGGGCGCCAGGGACAGATGCTGTAGGTCTCACCACTCTCATCCCGGTGACTAATATCTACTAAACTGCCCGTGATTCCGGCCGATCTCAGGGCGGCCGTTTCCAAAACGCGCACGCTGGTCGTACCCACAGCTATCAGGCGCCCACCGGCTACCTTCGCTTCGTTTATGCGCCTTGCCGCCTCAGGGGTTAAAAGAGCCCACTCGCTGTGGATGGTATGATCTTCAACCCGCTCGACCTCAACCGGCTTAAACGTATCGAGACCCACATGGAGGGTAATGGTTTCAAAGAGGATGCCTGTTTCTCTTAACCTAATAAGTAACTCGGGAGTGAAATGCAAACCGGCAGTGGGAGCGGCTGATGAACCTCGATAACGGGCATAAACTGTTTGGTAGCGTTCGGCGTTGCCAAGTTTTTGGTGGATATAAGGTGGCAAAGGGGTATGACCTAGTTTTTCCAAGACCTCAGACAAAGGAACATTAAACTGAATTTCGCGTAGCGACCCCTCTAAGTCGTGGTCGTTTGTGGCAATTATATCTGATGGCCGGCCGTCAAGATAATCCAATTCTATTTCTACACCTGCNNCGGCCAAAGAGCCTGGCTGGTATCACTCGACTATCATTGGCCACCACAATATCACCTGGTCGGAGGTAATTAAGCAAATCGGTAAACGTCTTATGCTCAATTTGGCCAGTAGACCGGTGAAGCACTAATAACCGGCTAGAATCTCTTTGTTCTAATGGTTGTTGGGCTATACGTCCAAGTGGCAGATGATAATTAAAATCTTCGATTCGAGGCATTGAATTTCAGGGAGTGCGAAATTGCTCAGCGACGAAATATTCTAATAACGATATTGAGTAATATTGTCGCCAGGAGGCTCACCAGGATCATCGTTGCCAAAGGTATGTAGATCCTGAATCTTTCAGTCTCAATCCGAAAATCACCCGGCAAGTTACCCAGCCAAGGGAAAAATCGAATCGCGATTAAGATTAGGACGCCGGCAAAGGCAATGACCAAACCAATAATGATTAGCAATCTAGCAAAGTCGGTCATGATTAAGTCTACACGATTTCAGCAGTTTTTTCATAAAAGCCGGGGCTGTTCTTGATTCTTTAGAGTTTCGTCAAGTGGGATGCCAAGATGTTTATAAGCATGGGGTGTGGCGACACGGCCGCGAGGAGTGCGCTCAAGGAATCCAAGTTGTAGAAGATAAGGCTCGACCACATCCATAATCGTATCCGATTCCTCGCTGATCGATGCGCCGATGGTATCCAGGCCAACGGGACCACCGTTGAATTTTTCGATAATGGCCTTTAAGACACGACGATCGAGATCGTCAAGTCCCAAGGCATCGATTTCCAGAAGAAGAAGCGCCTCTTGTGCCGCTTCAAGGGTAATGATGCCATCTCCTCGAACTTGGGCGTAATCTCTCACCCGGCGTAGTAGCCTCAAGGCAACCCTTGGGGTTCCTCTGGCGCGTTTGGCGATCTCACTGGCACCCGCGATATCGATGGGGACCTGGAGGATTTCAGCCCCTCTCAGGACGATTGTATGGATGGCTTCTAACTTATAAAAATCCATGCGATAAAGGGCACCAAATCGAGCCCTCAGTGGAGCGGTTAACAAGGCCAACCGCGTCGTCGCCCCTATGACCGTAAATCTGGGTAGCTTGAGACGAACGCTCTTCGCTCCCGGTCCTTTGCCGACGACGATATCCAAGGCGAAATCTTCCATTGCCGGATAGAGGATCTCTTCCACCGCTCGGCCGAGACGATGGACCTCGTCGATGAAGAGGATGTCACCGGCTCGCAAATTGGTGAGAATGGCTGCCAGGTCTCCTGACCGTTCGATGGCCGGGCCGGCTGTTATTCTAATATTCACGTTCATTTCATTGGATACAACATGGGCCAAGGTAGTCTTACCCAGCCCTGGCGGTCCATAGAACATGATGTGATCAAGTGACTCACCACGACCTTTGGCTGCTTCGATCAATATTCCTAAGTTTGTCTTGAGCTTTTCCTGACCTGTGAATTCACTCAGATATTGCGGCCGAAGTAAACTATCGAGATTTTTATCCTGTTCCTGGATCGAGGGAGAGATGGGCCTATTGGGAGCTTTGCTGCTGCTCATGACGTGTACGATTATACGTCAAATGTCAGCCATCGCGCATCTGGTCATTCGACCGTGGCGACAAATAGCCGTACAATTTGACGAGTTTGGTAGGAGGTAAAAGGACTAAATGATATATGAATCCACTCACCCTCTAGTAAAGCACAAATTAACATTATTACGTGATGTGTCGACTGAACCAAAGAAGTTCCGAGAATTAATCCGAGAACTGGCGATGTTACTTTGTTATGAGGCGACTGCTGACTTGGGTATTGAAGAGACACAAGTGGACACGCCTATGGGAAAGGCTTCTGGTTATGTGTTGACGGAGAAGATCGGGCTAATTCCAATTTTGAGGGCTGGGTTAGGAATGGTGGATGGGATTTGGGAAATGATGCCCGGTTCTGAGGTCTGGCATATCGGATTGTATAGAGATGAAGAAACTTTACAGCCTGTATCTTATTACAACAAGTTGCCCACCAGCCCAACTGTTCAGGTGTGCCTGGTTCTCGATCCGATGTTAGCCACTGGCGGATCGGCCGTGGCGGCAGTGAATATCCTTAAGGATTGGGGTGCCGATCGTATCAAATTTGTCGGCATCCTGGCTGCACCAGAGGGCGTTCATACTTTGCAGACAGCTCATCCTGATGTGCCTATCTACATCGCTCAGATCGATTCTCACCTCAATAGCATCGGATATATCGTGCCGGGATTAGGAGATGCAGGGGACAGGCAATTTGGCACCGGATGAGCCAATCGATTCCATCATATGACAAATTATCTGGCAGTGTTCCTCATTGCTTTCGTAGTGGCGATAGCCATGACGCCGGTAGCTATCCGGTTATCCANNGGCGTCATCATTGGCAGTTTTATTTTCCTGATCGGTGGTCTTATTGATGACTTTCGTGAACTATCACCCTGGGCCCAGTTTGGGATTCAATTTGTCGGTGCGGCTATTGCCATGGCCCATATTGTATTTATCGAGATATTCACGAATCCGATTAATGGGGATCTGGTAACCATAAGCTGGCGGCCTTTGGTTTATCTGATAACCCTGGTCTGGATAGTTGGGATAATCAATTCGGTAAATTTCCTGGATGGGCTAGATGGTCTGGCGGCCGGAGTGGGTACGATTGCTGCTTTACTTTTTGCCTGGCATAGCCTAAGGCTTGGACAAGAAGCGGTTGCCGCTTTTCCCTTAGCATTGGCTGGCGCATTGTTGGGATTTCTGCCCTATAATTTCGCCCCGGCAAAGATCTTCTTAGGCACGGCTGGGGCATATGTGCTTGGCTACAATTTGGCCACCTTGTCCATTCTCTCCCCAGCAAAAATCGCTACCGCATTATTGGTCTTAGCCATTCCCATTGTGGATGGGGTCTGGCGAGCCATTGACCGGCTCCGCAAAGGTCGTAGTCCCTTTCATGGCGACCGGGGACACCTACACTTTAGGCTAGTAGACGAAGGGATTCCAATTCGTTGGATCATCCTGGGCTATTATGGTATCAGTTTGAGCTTTGGATTGATTGCCTTGTTTGCACCAGGGTTGCTTAAGCTTGTGTTGCTGGTTTTATTGGGTGGACTCGTTCTAGCCTTGTTGGTTGCCCTTAGTTATCGAGTTGATCGACGGGATCACTGACCGGCCAAGCATGGCGGATAAGCGGATCTTTCGTTGCTCCAGCCTTCCGAGTACCACCTCAGGTAATCACTTACATGATCAGCCCAATAGGGGTCTTCATGAATTCCATCATTCAAGACCCACGTGTGAGGAATGCCAGCTTTTTCCATGTCCTCATGAAGACGTCGAATGTTGGTGATGTACCAATCTTCTGCGCCAATATCCATGTAAATTCGCAGGTTGCCAAGATCATTGCTTAATCCAGTGAATTGGGGATTAAGATCCGGTCCAGCATGGGTATCGACCAAGGCTGCGCTGTGAGCACCGACGCTGGCAACTTTGGAAGCATTTCGGAAAGCGATCTCCAGAGACCAATATCCACCGCGTGACAAACCACCAAGTGCCCGGCCGGCTGGAAGTGACCAGGCACAATAGTTTGCTTCGATGTGGGGAATTAATTCATTCAAAATCACGCCCTCGAAAGAATAAGGACCGCCAGAAGAATTATTAGCGATAGTGCCACCATCTGGCATCACAATGATCAACGGCGAAATCTGACCTGCTAATATCAGTTCTTCTGCTGCTTCATCTAGCCCGAGATCATCCCATTGGCTGTCTGTACTAACATTGCCATGAAACATATAGAGCACTGGATAAGTTTGGCCGTCTTCTCCATAACACGGCGGCAAATAAATTCGATAAGCCATATCCGAGCCCGCTATTTGACTTACGTAACTTCCGGTTGATACTGTGCCTGGACTTTCACATTTTTCAGGAGTAGCCGTTGAGGTCTGTGTAGGTACTTTTGAAGGCGTATTGGAGGGTATTGGAGAAGGGGTGAAGGTCTGAGGCAAAGTTGGTGTTGAGCTAGGTTTTCGTGTTGGCGATGGGGTGACGGGAGGTAGGGTAACTTCTGGCGTTTGACTGGGCGTGCTAGCCAGGCTAAATTTTTCTGCTGGTCTCTCCGGCAAGCAGGCCGAAATCGCCAGCGAGATTATAATAATGAGCAAAAAACAACGAAAATTACCAGGGGATCTCACTGGGAGGTTCGGCCATCAGTCGTTCGTAAGCACCCTGCCACGTATCTTTTGACCGGGTCATGTTTTTTACTTGAATATCGGCCGTGTAGGTTAAAAGCTGGCCGAGAAGATCGGGAAGCAAATCCCAGGCGTCGTTCCGGATAACGTCTTCAAGATTTGCCGCCATTTCAATGGACCAAGCCCAATTGCGCAAAAATCTTTCTGCTTTCATCCAATAGCCACGCTTTTCCCATGCCTCGGCAGTTTGTTCAGTGCTGGCATTGATTTCCTGCAGGAAATATACCAAAGAGGCAGCCATATCTTTTGACTCAGCATCGAAGGATGTCTTATCTGCTAAATGGCGTAACACCTCGGCGATGGACCGTAGATTTTGGCTGCGGACTTTTGCTGGGCTATTAAGGTTGACTATTCGACTCATTATTCTTTAGAGTGAACCATTTGACTCCAACCATTCGGCAGCGGCGTTAGGGGTTGAAAACTCGACTTCAATATGACCGTGGACGAGCACTTGTCTTTCGTGTTGTTTGATAAGGGCTGGATACCATGTATGGTTGGCAATCGGTGGTTTCACTGCGCCACACATAGCGGCCCCTTTCAGACGTGGAAACTGCCAAATAACCCAAGTATGAAGATCAGCAAAAGTAAGATTAGTAGGTCTGTCCTTTCTCAAGGTGATCGATCCAATCGTTTTCCTTTTTCCCTCCATCATTTCCCTTTGAAACTATTCTAACATGAAGCCAATGACTGCATTCGTATCTGATAAATCATCTAATAAGAAATCGGGATCGTATTTCGCAAGAGTTTCAGATGAAAAGCTACCTGTTGCTACGGCAAGTGATCTGACGCCATTAGCTTTGGCACACTCAATATCCGAGGGTGTATCGCCAATTACGATAACGTCAACAAGATGAGGTATCAACCCACTCATTGCAGTTGCTCGCTCCAGTGCAAATGGAATAAGCTCCTCGCGCTTTGCCGAATCAGAGCCATAAGCGCCAATTAAAAAGCTTGTCGCATCGAGCCCGGCTGCATCGAGCTTTAAATGAGCTGTCGGCAGGATATTCCCTGTCTGCAATCCAAGCAAGGTATCGTTTCGATGACTAAGCCGTGAAATAAGCTCAATTACACCTGTACACGGTGACAAACCATCTTGATAAAATAACTTCTCACCAAACTTGGCCATCTGAGCGTAAACTTCCGGTAAAAATCCAAGGATCTTTTCTTCAGAGATGCCAATATCTGTAAGAAGATCGAAGATAATCCTTCGATCAGTCTTGCCAGCAAAAGGGTAAGATTCAATCAAACCAGCGGACCCAATGACATGCTCCAATGCCAACTGCATGACCTGCCGACCAACAGGATTGGACTGGATCAATGTTCCATCTATATCGAACAAAAGCAGGCGCATAATCTGGGAAATTGATTGGACAATTAGCAATTTCGGGTCATTTGCTATTGTACCACAATTAGAGCTTCAATTGGCCTATTCGATCCAGGCCTGTATCTTTTGCCAGGCTTGCCAATCTGCGGATGGAACCGGTCGAGGAGCAAGCGGTGGACCAGCATGAATCCCTCTTTGATCTAAAATCCTTTTAATCGCGCCAATTCGGGCCCCCGCTGGCATTAAATCTAAAATTCTATTGATCGTCTTTTGTATATCTCGAGCTGCGTCCAACTGATTGGCGCAAAAAGCTCTAACTAAGCTGACGAAAGGTTCAGGGACGGCCGTCGACATACCACTGATTAAGCCATCCGCACCCATGGCCAACGAACCTAAGGCGATTCGCTCATTTCCTACCAGGACGATTTTTTCGCCAGTCACTGTGTCAATCAGCTTGCGTATCACCTGGGCATTTGAGTTACTGGTTTTAATCCCAGCGAAGTTAGGTATGTAAACCATTAAATCAGCCAATAGAGTCGGACTAATGCCATTAACAGCCATATGGGGTATGTCGTATCCAAAGAAGGGTAGATCTGGAGCGGCCGCGGCAATCGAACGAAAGTGCGACAGGATTGCCTCGTCATGTACCGAATAGAAGTAAGGGGTTACAGCTACGATTCCCTGCACACCAATATCCGAAGCATGTTTTGCTAGATTGATACTATCGGCCGTTGTATTAGAGCCGACGTGAACCAAAACCGGGATGCGTCCTCTGGCAGCGATTACAGCCCTTTCATGTAATACTTTTCGTTGATCTAAGTCCAGCAAGATGCCTTCGCCGGTGGAACCTCCAACAAATAAGCCTTTTACGCCAGCGTTGATCAAGAAGTCCACGAGTAAATCGATAATTGGCCCATTTACTCGACTACCGTCTTCACTGATTGGCGTTGCCATCGCCGGCAAGACGCCACCTTTAATTTCAGCCCTTAGACTTGCGATTTGTTCGTTCATATTAAGCTCTGGTCTGAGTTCATTCGGTGTTTATCCTACAATAATTCCCTTTCGGCATCGGTGAGGACGGCTTCAAAGATCTGAAGACCCTCGTTGACCAAACTCTGGGATATGTTTAGAGCTGGAGTAAACCTAATAGAGTTTGTACCACAAGATAACAACAATAATCCCGATTCAAATGCTTGTTGGATGATTTGACTTCTTAATTCCGGTGCCCGTTCTTTTGTTTGCTTATCCTTGACTAATTCAAGGCCAATCATCAAGCCCCGGCCGCGAATGTCGCCAATACTGGGATGGCGAACTTGCATTTCGGCTAAAGCATCGAGGATAAACTGACCCGATTCTGTTGCCTGTTCCATGAGACCTTCTTCCTCAATTACTTTCAAGGTGGCAATGGCAGCGGCGGCAGCTAAAGGATTGCCCCCAAAGGTGCTTCCGTGTGCCCCTGGTCCCCAGGTCATAAGCTCAGAGCGAGCAATGATTCCGCCAATCGGCATGCCGCTACCAATGCTTTTAGCGAAGCAGATGATGTCAGGTTCGATCTCTTCATGTTCAACGGCCCACCATTTGCCAGTGCGAGCGATTCCACTCTGAATTTCATCGACAATAAGCAGAATTCCATGTTGGTCGCATAGTTGTCTCAGACGCTGAAAAAAACCGGGTGCTGGAACGACATAGCCGCCTTCACCTTGAATGGGTTCAATTAAAACCGCAGCGACGTCGCTTGGAGATAGAAAAGTCCGAAAGATCTCATTTTCTATATAGTTAATCACAATGTCACCGTAGTTGTCTTCCCGGTGGCCGGCCAATAACGGCCGGTATGGGTTCGGGAAAGGCACATGGTGGACGTTGACACCCTCAAGATAATTTGCTCGTTGTACGGCTTTGCTGGCTGTGAAACTCAAGGACCCCAACGTTCGTCCGTGAAAAGCACCCATGAATCCAATGAATTTTGGCCGGCCGGTTGCATACATGGCCAATTTGATGGCGGCTTCGACGGCTTCTGTCCCCGTATTGCCGAAATAGACCAGGGTTTGGTCCATTGGCGCGATTTCTTGCAATTTCTCCGCCAATTCCACGGCATTTGGGTAATAGAAATCGCTTAGACAGATATGCCAGAACCTTTCCATCTGTTCCTTGACTTTCTCGACAACAACAGGGTGGCGGTGTCCGACATTTAATACGGCGACACCGGCCATGAAATCGATATATCGCCGGCCGTCGGCATCCCATACTTCTGATCCCTGGGCTTGGTCAATTACGAGAGCATACTCCCGTTTGTAGGAAGGTGAAAGACTGGCTTCGTCGCGTTTGATGATGGTCTGACCTAAAGGGCCAGCTCCAGAGAGTTTGGTGTTCATTGAGGTCTCCTAATTGCTCATTGTGATGACTGAAACTGGTTATGTTTGATAGATAGAATTGGTTAAGTTGGAAGTAGGTGTTCCTTTCAAACAGCTTCCATGGTTATTCGGGTTCGATGCTAAAAGTTAGAGGGTAACCTTCTAAGCTGGCAGCAAAGTGTGCCTGGCCAACTCGCCGTTGAGCCTCGTTCACCGGTAAAACAACAACCTGAGCGACACCCGAGTAATGGGCCGTCCAGGTGACAAGCTCAGCATCATGTGGGGGAAGCTTAAAAAACCGGACCAGAACGACAATGACGAAATCGTAAGGTGTGATATCGTCATTGTGGACAAGCACCCTACATCTTCGCGAAAGAGTCTCATCCAGGTCAGTATTTTCTTTCCGTTCGATTTCAATTTTAGACTGCATAAGCACCGAATACCCTGCTCCTTGTCACTCCTCGCTAATTCTACCTTAACATCTAATATGTCGAAAAGAGTTCTCTATTACTAGCGACGATGCTTGCCGAACACATATGATTGGTTAAGATAACCTGATCTTACCGGAGTTATATCGGAAAAATCTGTTTCTAAGAATGCGACGCGACCTTCTACTTATTGCTCTATTATTCGCACTGAGCTTTTTATTCTTCGGTGATGTTTTGCGGCCGGATGGAGACGAAATGATCTTCGGCCGCGATCTTTTTAACCTCTTTCATCCCGTTCATGATTTCGCTTTTAGTCAGGTGGCTGCGGGTGAACTGCCATTGTGGAATCCATACCTTTTTTTGGGATTTCCGCAGTATGCTGAGCCGCAGATGTCGACCTTCTATCCTCCCCTATGGCTGGCTACTTTTCTACCCATTGGCACGGTTTATGCCCTGCTTTATGCTCTACATTTAGGCTTATCTGCGGCTGGTGGCTACATGTTGGTGAGGGTCCTTGGCGGTAAGCCGCCCGGGGCGCTATTAGCCGGCTTTGTATTAGGCTTTAACGCCTTCATGGTTAGCCGCCTTTATGGTGGACAACTGTCTCACCTGATGACTATAACTTATCTCCCCTGGTTATTAGCAGCCGTGATATGGGCCATTCGTGAGCGCACTTGGACGGCAACGTTGTTGGCCGCCGTACCTTTAGGGCTAGCGTTTTTAGCGGGATTTGCGCCCTTCTTCCCGTTGCTCGTTGGAACCCTGTTTCTTGTGATGCTAGTCATGGCAATCCAGGCTTGGCAACAGGATGGCCCCCTATCAAGCGCTCGAGTCCTGCTACAAATTTTGGTCTTGGGGTTGTTTGCTAGTCTCCTGGCGGCGATACAGTTACTGCCTACATTAGAAATGGCCAGGTACTCTAACCGGGTGGCCGGGGCAAGTTATGAGTTCGCCAGCAAGATGACTTTGCCCCTTACGAGCTTGGTTCGCATACTGATGCCCGACCTGTATGGCTCCCCCGTAGCTGATGCCTCATATTGGGCTCATACTCCTTTCAACGGCTACTGGGAATTTGCTATCTATGTCGGCGTCTTGCCTCTCCTATTTTACGTCTTGAGCTGGCCGTATGGTAAGCGACAGTGGCGTTATTGGTTTGTCCTTGGCTTATTTGGGCTGTTGGTAGCTCTCGGCTCAGCTGGGGTGATTCATCGGATTCTTTATACGCTAGTGCCGGGCTTTGGTTTTTTCCGTATACCCTCCCGTATTGCTTACCTTTTTGTCTTAGCGGCCGCGATACTGACAGGTCTCATGTTTGATTATTGGTTTGATCTGCCTGATGATATTGCGATGAGGGCAAGAAAGTATCTTCCGAGAGTGCTCGTAGTTGGCAGCATCATACTTCTTGTATTGATAGTGTTATCTGTCTTTTGGCAGGCGGTCCAAACAGACCCAGAGCAGCTTTCCCGGACTGAGGGCATAACGGGCCAATTAGTACGGCTTTTACTCCTAGGCGTCGCTTCACTAGCCGTGCTTATTTGGGGATATCGGCTAGGGCGCTGGCGTCTGACCATCATTACCCTGGCCCTCTTAATGATCGACTTGTGGGGTTATGGCAACAAGCTCGTCTTTCTGGAAAAACCTGAGCCGGAACTGGGTTGGCAAATGGCTAACCTTGCCCTTCCGACAGACCGGAATACTTACCGGGTCATAACCGAGGGTTTACTGAAAAATAAAGGGTATTTTTATGGTTTTCGCCACGTTGATGGATTCGATGACTTCCGGACGGACAGTGGTTTGCAACTTGCAGAATTAGCCGCATGGGATGTTCGCCTCACCCGATTGCTGGGTGTTCGCTATTTGCTGATTGGTGATGAAGCGCAAAATCCAGGGACAGACGTGCCAGGCTGGCAAGTATTAACCGAACCAGCTGGGGTGACCATTTATGATCGGGAAGATTGGGAGCCCCAGGCCTTTGTGGTTCACGACATTCTGGAGGCAACCGACGAGAATGATAGCCTTGAGCTTATCTCTCAACCTGAGCTAGACCTGACCAAGACGGCCGTTATCCAGGTTATGCCAGGGGCCCATTGCAGCATCGAGCCCAGAGACCGTGGGGTCAATCGCGTAGATATTCTTAGCTATGAACCGCATCGGGTCGTACTAGAGACCGAGGCACCAGCTTCCGCCTGGTTGATTCTCAGCGATCTTTACTATCCAGGTTGGAATGCTTTTATAGATGGCAACCAGGTGCCAATCCAGCCCACTAACCATGGCTTGCGAGGCGTGTGTTTGCCGGGCGGACTTCACCAGGTTGTCTTTGAGTTCCAGCCTCGGATCTTGATTTACGGGATTCTGTTAACGGGTCTCGCTCTGGCTGTGCTTATCGTAACCCTGGCTATCTGGGGTATGAGGCGGTTCACTCCTGCCAGAAAGAAATAGGCATCTGAATCACGGTACCCATGTCATGGACAAAAAATACCAGGCAGATTGAACCAGGGACTTCCTCTGTAAGGATGATTAATCCATCCGTATTGAATTATTAGAGAGGGTTGACATGTTTTGGTTTATTCTTATCACCATCCTTACAATCACGGTTTGCGCCTGGCTGGCACTCATATTTTCTTTTAGTTCCATGGATGCGAATCGGATGGTAGATTCTTAAGACGTTGGAAGGTGTGCATCTATCACCCTGTCAAAACAGGCAGTGTTGAAACTGGAATAGTTGATTGTAGATAGCTGGCGTTTACCCAGCCAGTTGCCCCACTTGGTAAAATGATCCTAGCCCAGGTCCCTGCCGGGTTACGGTGCGTTAGACCAACGACCGTTCCTCGGGAAATAGTCGTGATAATGCCGTAACCAACACCAGGTCCCCACCGAACATTGAGCCAATAGGCGATTACCATTGCAGTTTGACCTCCCCCTGTGTCTGGCGGAGGAGGAGGTTGTATCCCGCCAGTAGGCGACCAGCTCAAACGGGCCGAGGCCAGGTCCCGATTTTCATAATATTCCATCTTGACCGGAATCAAACCACCTGGCAGTTGGATATCAGCCTCATATGTTGTTGCTCCCTGGTCTTGCCATTGGTCGATAAGCAAGACATTATTGACCCATAATCGGACGCCATCATCTGTTGTTACGGAAAAACGATAACGACCAGGAGAAAACTGGACGCTTCTTGTCCACCGGATGGANNTTGTTGAAATATTCACCGCGCCAATGGCTAATGACTTCAGGTACCGGTCTTGGCAACCCGATCCAGGTGAGTCTGGCAATAGCACCTCCCCCGGCCTCATAATATTTCACGTGCACATCGTGATCACCATCTGGCAGTTGGATATCGGCGCTGACAGAATGTACCTGGCTGTCGTACCAGGAATTGATGATTTTTTGGCCAGCTACCCAGACTTGCATTCCGTCATCCATGGTAGCTGTGAAGCGATATGTTCCAGCCGGTAAGTATATCTTTCGCTTCCATTCCACAGAGAAATAGTCATCGTTAATCCCTGGTGCTGGCGATCCCTCGCCCCAATTGTAATTTATTTCTGATTCCTGTCGCTTTACGACTGGACCCCCGCCGAAGCCAGTGTTGTTAAAATACTTGGCCTCCCATAACTCATCTTGTTCAGCACCTGCTGTGCCGAACCCCAGTGTTATGACCAATAAAGCCAAAATTGCCAATAGCCCAGTTTTAATGACCCAAATTTTGGACACGATTCACCTCGCTAAATTGGATACTTGGTCAAGAGATCCATCCATGCGCCTCAATGGCAAATACCCCGCAGTACCCTCAATCCATATCATAAACAATATGGTCCATGGATACAATGGTTTTTAGGTGAATTTGTGCAAAGTCGGCCGGCAATTGCCGGATTCTCTTTTGATAGGCAGGGGTTTTTGGTTGTAAGTCTGAATCTCTGAACTTTGACGGCAAGTTGGGCCTAAACTTCACGCCGGTTCGGGATTTATTTCACCCGATATATATAAGGCGGAGGGAGAGGTTCTATTGGGGTGAATGGTCCTATTCCGACAGGATTAGAGGATGTATTCAGACAGCCAATGTTTTCGCGTGTATTATCCGGTCGAGCACCTGGAGCATGAATTTCACTGATATGACTGAAACCGCGATCGTTACTGCTCCAGCCGACTAATCCATAGTCCCGAGCATAATAATATCGTTCTGTAGGCTGTGCTTTGGGGGACAGCAGCCAGGCAAATTGAACCACATCTGAGAGCGTGATACCGCTAGGAAATGTGAAAGTTGGGTGATAAGCTTCAAATTTGAGCCAGGTTCTATGAGTACCTTGAACAACAACACTGCAATTATCTTTCTTGTAAAAAGTAACGAGAGGATTTCGCTCAAATATTTGGCCAACTTTCCAAAATCTAGGTGCCCATCTCGAACCATACCGCCAATTTTTATTTACATAATCCCTTAGGGTATAATATTCGCCATTGCCCGGACTTGTGTCGGTTCCCCGATAGATAAAACTGCCCGTCGCCCACAACTCCTCCCATTCAGAGTTTTTTGTGTGGAAAAATTTGCTGCCATCAATCTGGGTTTGGTGGCGGGCCTGGGAGTTATTTATGCTTTGCCAGACTTCGTAAAGACGGCTGTCGCCGATCATGAACACTGCCATATCAAAACCATCACCTGTTTGGATTGGCTTGGTTGGTTTGGCAACAATTGGCATGAATAACAGGATTGTGCCATCTGATTGCTGTTGGGGCAGATCCAGGCCGGGATTGCCCTCCTGGGCGATGGCTGACAAGACGATAGCTAAAAGTAGTACGGCAGTTAACGTTAAGAGAAGAATACGAACGAATCGGCGCATAGTTTAACTTGAATCCGGATAGTTAAAGTCTGTCTAATTCGAGTACGGCGACTATTAATGCCTTAACTTTATCAGCATTGGCGATGGAAACCAACTCTCATTATTTCATCCGCCTTGAATATTTACTAAGCAAACCGCCAACCAAGCTTGACTCGGGCAAAGTGAAGACTAGAATCAGATTTCCTATGTCGCACCAAAGACCTTCTATCGGCAAAGCCTGGACAATAGGGTTAGCATTTCTGCTCTATTTAATCCTCTCAATCGTCGTCACCTGGCCGCTACTACCAAGAATTGACACCATTCTAAGCGGTGGATCAACCGATGCCATGCTGCATTACTGGAATGGCTGGTGGGTTCTTCAGGCGATCCAGGAAGGCACTTCACCTTATTCGACGAACTTGTTATTTCACCCAATTGGTGTGAGTCTCGCTTATCAAAACTTTGCCTGGCTAAGTATTTTGCCCTGGCTGGTTTTACAGTCGGCTGTAGATGGTATCACTTCATACAACCTGGTTATCCTTCTAAATCTTGCCCTAAGTGGATTTGCCGCATATTTATTAACCAATGAACTAACTGGAAAGCATCTGGCTGCCTTCATTGCCGGGTTGATCTATTTGAGCTGGCCTTTTCGCCTTTCCCAATTAGACCATCCGAATCTGATTAGTACCCAATGGATCCCATTCTTTCTTTTATCTCTAATTTGGGCAATCCGTTACCGGCGAATTCGATATGGATTACTCGCCGGGCTGTGCTTAGCTTTAGTAGGCTATACTCGCTGGCAACTGCTGATCCCGGCCGTCGTTATGGGTGGCATCTATTTGCTGTTCAATCTGCCTAAACAGTCGGAACTGAGCGATTTTAGTAAGCCCTTGATTGCCGGATTTGCCTTCAGTGTTTTACTGCTCATCCCGGCCGTTGTGCTACTAGCCAGCCAACAAGCAATTCCGCAGGCCAGCATCGACGATTTATTGCGGGAAGGCGAAGAATCGATCATGCAGACAGATTTGTTGGCTTATTTCACCCCGTCTGGCGATCATCCGGTGTTAGGAACGATTACCAAGCCGATCTACGATGAAATTTACCAGGTTAGAAGCGCCTCGCGCCGGTTTCCGGCCTACGTCGGCCTGACATCCATAGCCCTTGCTGGCTTGGGGATATGGTATGCACGCAGGGATGCACTTCCCTGGCTTATCATGGGGGTCGTATTGATATTATTGGCGGCTGGTCACGAATGGAGGATCAATGGCCGGGTGTTTGGCAATGTGCCCACCCTTTATCGATTATTAGAACCACTTGTTGTTTTTCGCCTATTACGGGTGCCAGATCGATATAATTTGTTTCTTGCGCTGCCATTTGCGGTCCTTGCTGCGTATGGTCTGTCTTATTTATTTGGACGAGTCGCTCAGTATGGCAGTTTAGTTTCCTTCACCTTCGCCATTTTTGTTGGGGTGTTAATCTTGTTTGAGTATCTTTCGACGCCAATCGAGCAACAGGAGATCCGGCTAAGCCAGTTCAACCAAATCTTGAAAAATGACCAGAATCGAGCGGCAATTTTGGAATTGCCGATTGATCCCATTAAAGCCAAGCAGAATATGTTTGCCCAAGCCATCCACCAGCGGCCGATCATGTTTGGACATATTTCGAGAGAACCCCTAGGCGCCTACGAATACATCGACGAAAATCCTTTGCTGAGGGTCCTGAGACAAAGCAACGAAATGCCACCATGGTTAACCAACGTGGGCGAACAGTTGGCAACCCTAGCCATGGACGACGTCGAGTTCATCGTGATGCATAAAGATCAAATCGGAGCCGATCGAATCGAACATTGGAAACGCTATCTGCCCTTCGAACCTGTTTTCGAGGATAATACAATAGCTGCATTTTCGACATCTCCTGAAGTGGAAGAGGATTTTTCTTTACTTGCCGACCTTGCTCCGGGAATTGGACCTGTACGGGTGATAACCTCAGGTGATTGTGTCGAGGTAGGAGATGTTTTTGAAGTAGATGTTGCCTGGGCTACAACCTGGCCGGTCGAACAAAATTATCGAGTGGTATTCACATTGGAGGATGAACAAGCTCGTATCGAAGACAATCAAATGCTCTTGACAGAGGAATTGTCCTCAAGTGGCTGGGGTAAAAATTCCCTGGTTTGGGCTTATTACGTTACCAAACTCAATCCTGACGTTCCGGCAGGTGAGTACCAATTGGAAATGACTTTACAGGGTGATCGGGGTGAAAACGGGTCGACAACATTTCCTATTGGAAAACTCGTAGTTTCAAAATCGGATTGTGATCATGAATTGCCTCCAGAGGTAATTCCTGTTGGTGCGGTCTTTGGCGAACAATTACGCCTTGTCGGATACCAGCTATCAAGACCAGATCCCAAATTTCTTGAGGTAACTTTGTATTGGAGAGCAGAACAACGCATGCCAATAGATTACAAAGTCTTTGTTCACGTGTTTGAAGAAGAGACTGATGTTCCCGTGGCACAAGATGATTCCATACCACACCGGGGAGGATTTCCGACGAACTTTTGGGCACCTGGAGAAGAGATCACAGATCATGTGCCAATTTATTTAGGCAATGCACCGGCCGGTAGATATGGTGTAGCGATTGGCGTATACGATCCAATGACGGGTGAGCGATTGCACGTTCTCGAGAGAGATGGAAATGAACCACAAGATCAGCGCCTGGTATTGCCTGGTGAAAAGATTGAGGTCAGCGAGTGAGCAACGTGTTGGTTAAGGGTCGGACGAGGTTTGATGAAACCTCTCTTTGGCTAAATGATGTGGTTTTCTGGCTGCAGAATGCCGGTTGGCTTCATCGATGGGGTATTCCGTTG
Organism: Chloroflexota bacterium; assembly: GCA_003519205.1. Classification (GTDB taxonomy): domain Bacteria; phylum Chloroflexota; class Anaerolineae; order Promineifilales; family Promineifilaceae; genus UBA11865. Next base: position 158 of record DOXE01000005.1, on the reverse strand, counting down.
TCCATCTTCCTGGTGGCTTTCTTGTTAAGGGCGATTTACCCGGTTTCTCGCACAATCGTCTGGTCTGATCGGGCTTTTTATTTCGTAGATGCAGTTTTAGAAGGAGACTGGGCTGCCACTTACCAGCATTACCATCCCGGGGTGAGCCTGATGTGGTT
>DOXE01000025.1 GCA_003519205.1 Chloroflexota bacterium | reverse complement strand
GAGTATCGTAGGCCTGCTCTTAACCCTACTGATATATCAAGGGTTGGGAGGTCAATTTCCTCTCGCGGAACTGACGCTGGCGGCAATCTGGCCCGCTTTTCTGGCGATTCTTTTTTGGCTTCCATGGGACGGTTTATTTTTCCTGGCGCTTGGGGTTCTTCTCACTCATTATCAACTTACATCACAATTAAGCCAGGAAGACCGGATAGGAGTTGGCAAGCAGATGTTTAACTTCTTTCTTGTAGCAAATTCGCCCGCGTTCATTGGTATTCTAGCTGCAGCCACCTATGCGCAATTAGGATTGTTTGCCTATCTCTTTTTAATAGTGGTAGTTCTCATGGCCAGCCTATTGGCCCGCAGATTAAGTCAACAAGCGATGTTAAGCCAACAACGCTCCCGCGAGGTAACTCAGTTGGAACAGTTAGGACGCGCTATCATCGCCGCCCCTGTCGATGCGTCGACTTTGCCCCAGGTTCTAGCAAACCACGTCCCCAAAATGTTTGGATACCATCAAGTGGAGATAAAACTCTTTTCCGGCTCAACTTTTCTTCGATTGCCTGAAGATAGACCGCCTGTGATTCAAGAGACTTGGAATTGGTTACAGACGAATCATAAGCCGCACTACTTTGCGCCAGGTGAAACACCCCCTTGGGCAAATAAACCAACTACTTTTCCTCTCTATCTAAGTCCAATTCTATCTACCGAGAAAGCTGAGCCACTGGGTGGCATTTGCCTCACCTTGGATCGATTGTATTTTGAAGAAACCGTGATGGATCTAGGGCCTGCGCTGCAAGTTTTAGCCGCTCAGATCGCCACGGCATTACACCAGGCTGATGTACAGGCCCAAACCTTAGCTCATCAAAAAACTATGCAGGAATTAGATTTTGCCTGGCAAATCCAGGCCAGCTTTTTACCCGATATGTTACCTCAGATTGAAGGCTGGCAACTGGCCGCTACTCTGAAGCCTTGTAAAGAGACATCCGGGGATTTCTACGATGTGATATCGTTACCCAATGGTCGACTGGGCATTCTTATTGCCGATGTTTCCGACAAAGGGATGGGAGCGGCCNNAGCCGCACGCTCATTCGAACCTTTGCCTTTGAGCATCAAACCCAACCAGAGTTGGTTCTCCATTCAACCAATCAACGTATCTTGACTGATACCCGCAATAATATGTTCGTCACCGTTTTCTATGGCATCCTTGACCTCAACACCGGACAACTGACCTATGCCAACGCNNTCTCAGAATAACTTGAGCGCCTCTGTTTTGGCCATCCAAGATGCTGTAATGGCTGCTGTTGACCAGTTTTCTGATGAAGGGGCCCAGTGTGATGATGAAACACTTGTGATTATCAAACGGCAATAGGGGATGCGAGAGAAAATTGGTTTTTTACACCGTGAGTCGGCCTTTGCCGGCAATGAGTTATAAGAATATGAGGAGGATCGGGATGAACACAAGAAATTGGAAAATTGCAGGGCTGTTGGTTATTGCGGTTATTCTACTTGGTGCCTGCAATGTAGTTCGAGGTTCGGGCGACATGGTTACCGAGTCCAGGAGCGTCAGTAATTTCGACAGCATCAGCCTGAGCGGGTCCGGTGATGTAATCATCAACCAGGAAGGCCAGGAATCGCTCACCATCGAAACCGATGACAATGTCATGCAGTACATAACCAGCGAAGTGCGGGGTGGAACCTTGCACCTGGGCTTTGAGGAGTTCACGTCTGTTTCACCCACCCGGCTAATTTTCACCGTGGGTGTAGATGACCTCACCGGCATTAGCGTCTCCGGTTCTGGAAACATAAAAGCGGATGGAATCCAAACGGATCGCCTGGACGTTGAAGTCAGCGGATCGGGCGATCTAGAGCTTGAAGGTGAGGTAACCAGGCAAGAAATTGACATCAGTGGCTCGGGAACGTATAGGGGCGGTGACCTACGCAGCGAGACGGCCGAGGTAAACGTCAGTGGCTCAGGTGATGTTACGGTTTGGGCCACCGACTCTCTAGACGTCTCCGTCAGCGGTAGTGGTACAGTGGAGTATTATGGCAGCCCGGCGGTTAACTCTTCAACTTCAGGATCTGGGAGTGTCAACAGCTTGGGTGAAAAGTAAGCGCTGCCAGGAACGCTTGCGATCACCGTCAACTCATCCATTGAGCAACCAGCCACCGCAATTGGGAGGCGGCAATAGGTACCAGCACCGACAAGAGCAACGTACGCAGCATGCCGAGCTCGTATGGCCAGGTGTTGACCGATTTCAACCTATCTTCGTAATCCTTCCACAGGCTGACTTCGTATGAAAATGTCTGAATGCCCTCGCGGTCTTCATCTGACAAGCCCTTCAGCGCCTCATATGCATCGGCCAGGCGCCGACTCACCGTGTCCAACTCCTCGATCTGGGCAGCGCGCAAGATACGGTGGGTCTGGGTCATGGGTAAAAAAAAGATGAGCACCGTGATCAGGATGAGCGTGCCGTAAATCAGTAAATCATCCAGCTCGAATCTCGCTTCGGCCGAAAGAGTAAAAAGGANNCGCCGAAAAGGCAAAGAGTACAGCGATAGTGGTACCACCGACGAAAGCCAGGGCCACCCGGAGGCTTTGCCGGCCGATGGCGATGAACGGCCGAGGATAAAGGATGTCAAAATCCAGTGGCTGGCGTTCAATCCCATTGATCAGCCTGGTATCCATCAAAGCCATGTAGATGACCCAGGTCAGCAAGGCAAACATGATCACACTGGTCAGTGATGAGTACAATTCTATCCACCGGAAATCACCTTCCATCTGCCAGGGCGTCGCGA
>DOXE01000419.1 GCA_003519205.1 Chloroflexota bacterium | reverse complement strand
TATTTACATCCGTGTTTAAACCCATTCCATAGGCCAAATCATTTCCGGACCCGATGGGAATTAACCCCAAGTTGTTCTCGGATCGATCATTTTGAACCAGACCGTTCACCATCTCATGTACCGTGCCATCACCGCCTGCAGCGACAATGATATCGTANNAAGGTGCAAAAACAAGGCAAGTTTTGCTGACAAAAAATGGAGGATCGTGCGTTTTTAGGCTACCAAAGTACCATATGCAGGCTCCTGTTTCCAGCAGTCCACCACCTTTACACCTTACCATAAACGTGTTATACTCTGGCGCAAATAACGTTACGTCAACTTATTGACCTTCCAGGCCTTTTTTGGCCATGTTTACCATTGTTGTATGACCAGTCGCGAAGTTGAGGACGAGGCATTTATTTCTTATGTCGCAGATTTGCTCTGCCGACATGGGCTACGCCATCCAGTCCTCATGGGTTTAGAAGCCGGTAGGCCATTGATGTTTATCGTTGGCCAACTCTTGTGGGTTTTGCAGCCAGTATTGGGTTTAGCGCTTGCCAGGGGTGAAGTTTCAAAGATGGCTCATCTCATGGAGGATCCTATCGCTATAGAGCATCTGATTTATTTACTTGATACCGAAGGCGGTATGTGAGCTGTAGTCGTGGATTTGTTTACTTCAGCTCCAATCCTAATACTCATCATCGTTTGCGTTGGTCTATTGTACTGGCTGTCTTATCGCGTGCGTTCAGGTCGAGGCGTCAATCTTCGACCATTAAATGGTTATATAGCGCTTAAGGCACAAAGGGCAAAATCAGTAGAGACAGGGCGGGGCGTCCACTTTTCTGTAGGCAGAGCAAACCTCTCGGGTTCATCAAGCCCAACTAGCATAGCGGCCTTGTCGGCCTTAGATTACATTGCCGCTGATGCTTGTGCGAGTGACGTACCACCATTAACAACCACTGGTGATGGCACGCTACTGTTGGCTGCTCAAGACAGTTTGCGGGCGGCATATAATGTTGCTGGTCGCCAACACGATTACTCCCCACGTATCGCTCAATACTTAGCGGCCGAAAACCAACCTATGACCTTTGCAGCTGGTACAAGTGACATCGTTAATCGAGGTGAAGTCGGAAGTAACCTAATGATTGGACGATTTGGAGCCGAGTTAGCGATCGTGACTGAATCTGCTGAACGTGGCGATATGGAGCAAGTGATTGGTTCAGACGATCCGACGGCAATGGCACTTGCANNATCGCTGGCATTTTGCTGGCGACTCTATTCTATTTAGTAGTAGGTTAAATGAGAAATCTTAGGCGTTCAGTGCCGATGGCACTGGCCGTCGGCTGTGGCCTGTTGACCCTGCTGGGATTAATGTTTATTCCGGAATTGGGCGACGCGCTGACGACCTGGGCCAGCTTCCTGGCTGCCATGGCATTGTTGGTAGGCGTAGTCAACTTGTTGAGTGTACACATGCGTCGTCTGTTGAAGGGAAATGCCTATAGCGGTTTGCTCGTCATCAGCATTCTGGCTATTTTTGCCTTAGCTTTGACTGATTTTTTTGAATTGACGACTGGAGGGGTATCGACCGCCTTTGGCTTGGTTCAAGCACCACTGGAAGCTGCAATGGCTTCACTTCTGGTGTTCTTTCTGCTGTTTGCTGGATTCAGGCTCTTTAGGCGCCAGCGAAATGGTTGGTCGGTATTATTTATCGTCACAGCCACTGTTATATTACTGGGAAGTACTTTATTACCGGAAGCCTTAAGCGGCATTTTCGGCCAGGCCAGTCGATTTTTATCTGATGTTTTTGTTGGTGGCGGAATGCGAGGTCTTCTAATCGGCATTGCTATAGGAACAATTGCCGTTGCCCTACGCGTCCTGACTGGTTCGGCCCGACCATACGATAAATGAGAACTATTACTTGCCCGCATTGCAAGGCAGACAATCCCGCCGATGCTCTCGTCTGCGAAGATTGTGGCACTTCTTTGTTTAGCCACGATGCAATTAACGATAATCAATTGGAGCCAGATGAGCCAGCCGCCAATGAAACTGAGCAGTTGCTAGATTGGCTTAAGGATCTTGAACCAGCTAATGAACGGTCTGAGCAAGCTTCCGCAAAAGCAGCGGACATTTCAGAAGGCGAAACTGAGTCAGACACATTAGCTGATTGGTTGGCCGAGCTGTCTTCTCAGAAAGAAGATTGGGAAGACGTCGAAGATCGTGAGGCAATAACCGGTTGGTTTGATGGGACGGAAGATATTTATGAGGAACGAGATGGCGAGCCATTAAAGCTGGATCAAACGGCACCTCTTAGTGAATATCACGAGGTAGAAGGTATCCCCGAGCAACTTGCTTCTAGTGATTTGCCGGATTGGTTGAAGCAGGAGCAGCCTCTTGAGGAGAGTTTCTTCGAAGAGTACGAGTCCTTACCCGAAGAGCCTGAATTATGGACTGATGATAGGGTTCAGCCGGGTGAGGCATTGCAATCAGTTGGTGGTGAGGTTTTACCACCCGAATTTTCTTCATCTGAACCAGAAGATAAGTCAACCTCCGATGAATTTCCAGAATTGAAGGATAAGGTACCATCCGAAACTGCTGAAGAGCCTGCAGATTGGTATTCGGAATTGGCCTTCACCGATGTGGAAAGTGCCTTGGACGAGTTGCTTGACGAGCATGGTAAGCCAGCGGGGGATATTTTAAGCGACCAATGGATGAATCTGGTTGATGAGATTCCCGAATCAGAAGACGAGCCAGTGGCGAAGTCATCATTCTTGGAAGAAACAACGGATCTATCTGATTCAGAGATTCCGGATTGGTTGGAATCGTTAAAACCAGAAGAGTTAGTTGANNGCTGTTTTACCTTCCGAATCACGTCCAGCAATCGAGGACAACTTCATCGCTTTCCGATTGGTGATTGGTTTACTCCTGATAGTTGTAGTAATCGCTGGTTGGTTTTTACCTTCTATCAATGAGATTCTTCCAGGCTGGGTAATGCCACCAGCCCCAACTTATACGGAAGCTGCATATTCAGCGTTGGATATGGCATCTGGTAGGCCAGTTTTGGTTGCTTTTGAATATACTCCTGCAATAGCTGGTGAATTGGATCCAGTAGCCATTTCGTTCCTTCAAAGACTGGCAGCTAATAACAGTACGGTCTTAACCATCAGCCAGGTCGCGGCCGGTGTTCCAGTAGCTGGTCGAGCAATAGAGCAGGTCGAGGAATTAGATAGCCAGGCATTAGGCTATTTACCCGGTGATGCTATCGGCTTGCGAAACTTTGCTAGCTGCATTGATGCTGTCGATGCTTGTGCCAATGTCACCGGATTGTCCATGGAAGAGGAAACTCAATCCCTGCTAGGTCAGATTGGCTTAGTCATCGTATTAAGTGGTGAACGTGATGCCATTGTAAATTGGATTGAACAAGTCGGTGCTCAAGTCGAAGTGCCCATGATTAGTGGCATTACCCAAGCCATAAGTCCCGTGGCTGCGCCATATATCGCTAGTGGACAATTAGATGGTTTGGTCGGTGGTCTTCCGGCTGTCGCAGCAATTGATAATAATGTCGAAGAGGATGATAATTTTGTCGAGAAAGCAATGAACAGCATAACCCTAAGCCAATGGATGGCTGTCATTGTATTGATAATCGGGGCATTGTTTTATGGGCTAGCTGGATTGGCGCCAGCCGGAGCGAAAAAACAGGCATAAGGTGAATATTTTAGAGACGTTGGGCGATTTTGGTGGCATCCTTGTCGGCTTTTTGTTGACAATTGCGATTTTGAGCTTTTTGATAAAAGACAATCCTTTGTATCGTCTGGCGGTCCATATATTGGTCGGGGTCAGTGCCGGTTATGCAGTTGTCATTGTTATTAACGAAGTGGTGCTTCCACTTTTTGATACCTTGTCCCGGTCAACTAGTTTAACGGCGCGACTTTATTGGATCGTGCCGTTGATATTGGCTGCTTTG
>DOXE01000036.1 GCA_003519205.1 Chloroflexota bacterium | reverse complement strand
TTAGCACAGGCGCTGGGGGAACGATATGGCCGTCTCCTTACCACCGGTCGAAGCGATTGTCTTTGACCTGGATGACACACTCATCGATTGGGCACAACCAACCGTTACACGAGAGGATTTCTACCGGCCACGAATCGCTGCCATCCATTCTCACATAACTATATCAGGATATACGCTTCCCCCCGTCGATCAGTTCTTTCAAATAGTCGATAAGGCGATCGTCGCTGCCTGGACCGAAGCGAAGAAGACCTGGAAAATCCCATCCTTCGGTGACATCCTCTGCCTTGTCTTCACTGGTCTTGATATCGATGTCAGTCGACTTGACATAAATGAGATCATGCTTGTTTTCGATTGGCAACCACGTCCAGGGGTAGTCCTGTTTCCGGATACGATACCTGTATTGGATGAACTCCGCCGGCGCGATTACAAAATAGGAATGGTGACTAATTCTTTTCTACCGATGTGGATCCGTGATGCCGAGCTACAGGCTTACGGCATTCTACAATATCTCGACGTGCGGATTTCGGCGGCCGACGTGGGTTATTTGAAACCACATCCACAGATCTATCAAAAAATGTTGGACATGCTGCAAACAGAACCAAGACAAACGGTTTTCGTTGGCGATCGGCCTGAGAATGACATTGCCGGCGCAAATAATATTGGCTTGATCAGCGTTTTGATGGATCCACCCCATCTGGATCGTGATCTGAACGGGGTCGTACCCGACTATACTATTTCCTCTCTTAGCGAGTTGTTACCCATACTGGATGGCCTTGAAGCGAATCGAAGCTGACCTAGTTGGGTGGCGCTAAATTAGGAATAAGGTCATCCGCGATCCTGCTTGAGACTCTGCGATAATGGACGTATGATTGTTTGCAGGAGGTGACAATGACAAAGCCCGGACGCAATGATCCATGTTATTGTGGAAGTGGTAAAAAATATAAAAAGTGCCATATGGCGGCCGATAAGGCAGTCGAAGAGGATAATCGCAAACTAGATGAGGCGGGCAAATGGTTACGCCAGGATTTTCTAAAGTTTGTTCGCGATGAACGCTTTGCTGTGCCTTTTGCCTCTGCTTTGCCCATTTATTGGAATGAATACTACTCCAGCGATAATGCCGAACAAATGGCCCAGAATGAGGCCTTTCGCTTCATCGATTGGTTTGTTTTTGATTACCAGCATGAGGGTAGCCCAACACTTCTTAGCGTTTATTATCAAGAACGATATGATGATCTTTCAAATCATCAGCAACAAGTTCTTGATGGTTGGCTGAATGCTTCTCCCGCGACTGCTTATGAGTTGCTTGGTTACGAAGGTCAAACTCTCCAAGTTCGCGAATATTTTACGGGCCAGGAATACGAAGTTTATGAACCAGCCGGGCACGGACCTGTCCAAAACGGAGAACTCCTGCTAGGTAGGCTCGTACCGGTTAGAGATCAATTGCAATTCAGCACCGTTGCTGCATATCTACCTCAGGATGAGATTGCCGATTTGGACGAAAAGATGGACCAAGCCCGGAAGCTCGATGTCCAGGCATATCCTGATGCGAGTCACAAGGAGTTCATGCGCCGTCAGGGCCATCTCATCATCCACCATGCTTTGGAGCAAGCCGAAATCAAAGGCCGTCCACCCGTCGCTGGCAAAGACCCTAACCGGGCTGATGAGCTCGTGCGCAAGGCAGCCATGCGGATGCGACGGTTGCAACAGCACCTACCATAAGGTGGTCAACAAGATCTAGCAATTTCAATCAAAACCTATTGCCATATTGATGTCTACACTTGTCGTCCATCCCCAGGAGAAGCCGCTGAACGGGATCGTTACGGTTCCGGGCGATAAATCTATCAGCCACCGGGCAATCATGTTAGCTGGCCTGGCCCAGGGTAAAAGCCAGATTCACAATTGTTTGCCGGCCGGCGATACAATAGCCACCCTCAATGCCATTCAACGTCTGGGAGTACAGGTAACGGTAAAACGACACTCAAATCAAGCTTGGGATCTAATTATTGATGGGCGAGGGCTTCACGGCCTCCGAGAGCCTGACACAACGCTGGATTGTCGCAATGCAGGTACTTGCATGCGTTTGCTTGCCGGAATCCTGGCTGGGCAATCTTTTGCTACCGTACTTGATGGCAGCGTACAATTGCGTCAGCGTCCGATGAACCGGATCATTGACCCCTTAACACAAATGGGCGCCAGGATAAAAGCCCAAAACGGCCGAGCACCGCTGTACATCAAATCAGCCGACTTGAAGGGCATTCGCTACGTCATGCCTGTGGCAAGTGCCCAGGTAAAAAGTGCTATCTTGCTTGCTGGATTATATGCAACTGGGGATACGCAAATCGTGCAGCCTGGCCCTGCCCGAGATCACACAGAGCGAATGCTTCAGGCCATGGAAGTGCCGGTTGCAATTGGGGGAGATACGATAACGCTGGAGACATCGGGCGAAGACGAAAGACAATTAAAACCATTAGACCTATTTGTACCCGGCGACTTATCCTCGGCCGCTTTTCTGTTGGTGGCCGCGATGATCGTGCCTCACTCCTGCATCATCATTAAGGGTGCTGGATTCAATGAAACTAGAACCGGATTATTGGAGATCCTTTCGTCGATGGGTGCTCATATCGAGAAAAGTAACACTCATCTCTCTGGTGGTGAAACAATTACCGATCTGAGCATTCACTTTAACGAGTTGCACAGCGCGGAAGTAGGTGGTGATTTGGTTGTGCGAACGATCGACGAGTTGCCAGTGTGGGCTGTGGCTGCTTCCCAGGCGACCGGCGTGAGCGTATTAAGAGATGCGGCCGAATTGAGGGTGAAGGAAGTCGATCGGATAAGTTTATTAGCAGGTGAATTACAGAAAATGGGCGTTCGCATCGACGAGCATCCGGATGGCTTTACCGTCAAAGGCCCTTCCCGGCTCCAAGGGGTGGATGTCGACAGCCATGGTGATCACCGTTTGGGAATGGCTCTGGCCATTGCTGGATTGGTAGGAACGAGCCCAACCCGAGTCCATCACGCCGAATGCATCGCTGATAGTTTCCCCGG
>DOXE01000075.1 GCA_003519205.1 Chloroflexota bacterium | reverse complement strand
CACTGATTTTCAGGAGCCAGCGGCTTCTTTATCGCTATTGTCTGGACAGTGCCAAAGACGAAAACCACCGCCAACGTCGCCGCTACGGCCGAGAGCAAATGCATTCGCCAGGGAATCGTTCCAAAAGGGATTAGCATTTGGAATAGCTTGCCCATTAAAGTTGTAAATGCATATCCTGGTGGATGAGCGATGCCCAAGATATGGGCCACGAAAGTGAACTCGGTTGGATCGCCAAACACGAGATGGCGAGCCAGTGTAGCCAGGTAGAGGCCGAACAGCAGGATCAGCAGCATAGGCATGAGCCACGGGAAAAGCTGCTGTGGACTGGATATTTTACTGCCAGAATGGCGTTGATGATTCGTTGCTGGTGGATTGTCGCCGGTCATGAGTTCGTCAACAATTGGTCGTAAATCTTTATCGTCTCTTGGGCTGCCCGCTGCCAGCTAAAGCGCTGGGCTTGTTCCAGGCCTGACTGGCGGCGACGAGTATATTCACCTTTATCACGGAGAAGGCGTTGGATGACGGCCGCCATTTCCCTGGTATCGGTGGCCTCGAAATATGCCGCCGCCTGCCCGCCAACTTCCGGATGGCTGCTGCTGTTGCTGGCAGCCACGACCTGCCCACAGGCCATGTGCTCCAGAATTGGCAAGCCAAATCCTTCGTATAAGCTAGGTTGTACCGCCAGGCTGGCAGCGGCGATCACTCCCGGCAGATCGGCATCGTCGACCCAGCCCAATGGCCTGACGACATTTTCCAGGCCCTCAGCCGCAATTCGAGCCAAGAAGTCGTCATAGAGCCAGCCCCTGGCACCGGCCAAGATCAAGCTCAAATTCTCATCTTCCTGGCGTACCATCTGCAAAGCATCGACCAACCGGTCCAAGTTCTTGCGCGGCTCTATGGTACCAAGATGGATTAAAAACCGTTCAGGCAAGTCATATTGCCGGCGCACTCGATCGATCTCGGCCGGTTTTGGCGGTTTGAAGTGAGCGGCCGCTGCTTCATACACAACATGGATCTTAGCCGGATCAATACCGTAATATTCGACGACATCCCGCTTTGTAGCCTCTGACACGGCGATGATCCCCCTGGTGCGCCGGCAGAATAACGGCATGGCCAGGTTAAGGTACCAGTAGTTAAGCTTTTTGTGATAGGCCGGATAGAGCTTGTAAATCAGGTCATGAACGGTCAATATCGTGGGTGTATTTCTAAGGGGCATGAGCAAATGTTCAGTGCTGTGGAATAGCCGGACATCTGGTACCAGGCGCCTGAATGAGATCTGGCTTAAGTGGGCCAGTAAAACGGCCATTCGCCAGGGTTTATAGCCCAACCTTATATGTTTTTCTTCAACTCCTCGCAAGGTGTCTGGCAACTGGCCGTCGCGTCCTTGATTATAAAAAATGGCAAATCGCCCTGGCTGAGCATCCAACAGGGCTGTAACCAGCTTCTCGCTATACCGGCCGAGGCCCGCTCGAGCGTGTACGGCAGCGGATACGTCGACGTAGATCATGTTTGGGTACTAAGCGTCACGCATCACCTTCAGCGCAAATTTCGGCAATGAGGCCATTCTTCGCCAACGCCAGGGCTCTTTATACAGCCGGTGCAACCATTCCAGCCCAACATTTTGCACCCAACCTGGTGCCCGAACCGCCCGGCCGGTGATGAAATCTAACGAGCCACCAATTCCCATGGCCACCCGTACGGTAGTCAGTGCCGAGCGGTTCCGGGCGATCCATTTATCTTGCTTGGGCGCACCATAGGCTACGAACAGCATGTCAGCTTGGCTATCATTAATCATTTGCACGATGGCCTCATTTTCCCTTGGCTCCGGCGAACCGGCGAAAGTTCCGGCAATTTCCAGTTTAGGATACTTCATTTGTAATTTTTGGCCCGCTTCCTCCGCTACACCCGGCGCCGAGCCAAGTAAAAACAGGCGCCAGCTTTCGTCGGCCGATAACTCTGCCAACCGATAAACAAGGGTCGAGCCAGCTACGCGTTCAGGCAACGGTTGGCCCAACCAGCGGCCGGCCAGTAAAAGCCCTACGCCATCCGGGATGCACAGGTCAGCCTCCATCAACACCCTGCAAAACTCCCCGTCCTCCTGAGCAGCCATCACAAATTCAGGATTGACGGTGGCGATCTGGTGCAATCTGGGTGTTTTCATGTATTCTCTGACCAGTTCGATAACCTCTTCTGTGGTTACCACGTGGACAGGGATGCCGAGTATCTGCAGGCTTTGCGGCCCATTGTCATCACTTTTGCTTCTGAGGTAATGGTTCTCCGTCATTTCTAAGACGACTTCCGCATTAAAATTCACATAATTCGAAGATGACTGTTGCGAATGATGCAATCGCCATTTATACTGATTTCTTCTCGTCAGATTCCATAGTACGATTATGGCAGTAAAAATCGCTGCTAACAAAGCAACTGCCGCATAAAAGTTTGAAGATGATGGTTCTAGAGTGTGGTTGACGGAGATTACAACTCAAATCCATAAAACCACTACTGCCTTAGCGATGATGTCTCTTGAGTTGAAATAGGAGGAAATGGTGAGCGAATTTCAACCGTTCCTTATGGAACGCTGGATGTCTAAATTCGAGCAGAATGTCGAATACAATCTATCTGAAAGCGGTGTCCATCCAATCCGTCTCGACGAATTGCTGGCTGATGAGCCAGGATATATCTACCAGCTCTTATCTACCGAGCTAAACTATCCCCATGTTAATGGGGATCCAGAGCTAAGGCGAAATATTGCCAACCTGTACGATAACGCTTCACCTGAAAACGTTTTAGTCACTGTGGGCGCGGCCGAAGCCAATTACATCACCACCCGAACGTTGTTAGATCCGGGCGATGAGATCGTCGTCATGCTGCCCAATTACATGCAGATTTGGGGCATCGCTAAAAACCATGGTTACCGTATGAAGACATTTCACCTGCGGGAGGAATCCGGTTGGGCACCCGACCTGGCCGAACTTTCAGAAAATGTCACTGCCAAGACGAAGCTTATTGCCGTCTGCAATCCCGACAATCCGACCGGCCGGGCTTTGACAACTGACGAGATGGAGGCAATTATTAATCAGGCAGATAGGGTTGGAGCCTGGATCTTAGCCGATGAAGTTTACGCTGGCGCCGAGCGATTAAGTGATGACCAAAC
>DOXE01000470.1 GCA_003519205.1 Chloroflexota bacterium | reverse complement strand
GAAGTGACCGGGGTATGCAGTACTACGAATTTAGAAATGGTGAAATCTCTGGGAGCCGATAAGGTCATTGATTACACCAAGGAAGATTTTACACAAAGGGTAGAGCTTTACGATTGTATCTTCGATGCCGTAGGAAAAGCTTCGAAGTCAAAGTGCAAAAAAGCTCTAATTCCGAACGGGAAATTCGTGTCAATCATGGACTCATATAAGGAAAATGCTGAAGATTTGACTTTCCTTACAGAGCTAGTTGAGGCGGGAAAGTTAAAAGCGGTTATAGATAGGCGCTACCCGTTGGAACAGACGGCCGAGGCTCACCGATATGCAGACACTGGGCATAAAAAGGGAAATGTCATCATCACTGTGGAACATAACTAACAACTGGATGCGTATGAAAAGGCCAATGACATGGCAAACCTCGAGAAGGTTTATGTGCCTAATGACAAACAAAGGAAGAAGCGATGGCTGATGTCTATGCAACTAGTGCCGGCAGAATACGTAAGGAATGGTAAAGACTAAGGGGGAGAAATCCACCTTTATTGAATAGTAGTGAGACATTAACGCAACACATATTTCGGAGGGATGACATGGAATATGGCAAGATACTGAATCGATCTGTAAATATCGTCTGGCAGAATAAGTTTCTCATCGTCCTGGGCATTTTGGTTGCGCTGGGCAGCGGCTCGTTCGGCGGCGGTGGCGGAGGAGGAGGTAGCGGCAATGGCCAACCATTTGGAGATGTGGGCCAAGTTCCCCAAATCGATGATGTAACCGCCGGCCTGGCAGTGGGCGTGATCGTTGCCCTGGTATGCGTGATCCTAATCGTATTTATGGCGATCTGGATAGTACTCTGGGCCGTTTCAACTATCGCCCGTGGCGGCCTGATCGCCAGCGTCGATACCATCGAATCTGGTGAAAAATCCAGCTTCTCTCAGGCCTGGGGCGCTGGCTGGCATAGGGCCTGGACCCTACTCGGCATTAGCATTTTACCGGCAATACCAGGCTTCATTCTACTCCTCGTCGTGTTGCTGGCATTAGGCGCATATGGGGGATTCTTCGCCCTCTTTGGCGACACGTTCGCCCCACTAGTAGGTACGGCCGGTCTGGGTATCACGATAGCCGTTCTGGCGTGCATCCTGGTTCCCATCGTACTGGTGCTGTCGATCTTGAGAAACTTCGCCGAGCGGGCCTGTATGTTGGAGAATCTTGGCGTCATCGATTCTTACCGCCGCGGCACGAACGTGCTAACGTCGAATCTAGGTGAAGCCATCATCCTGTTCCTACTACAGATCGCGATCTTCATCGTCCTGGGAATCCTGTTGTTCCTGCCGGGCCTCATCCTGATTCTTTGCTGCTGCCTGTGGCCTCTGCTGTTGGTGGTGCAGGGCGCCGTTTCGGCCTTCCTCTCCGCTTTGTGGACGCTGGCCTGGCGCACATGGACAGGCGAGCCACCGTTGGTGGAAAAGGCGCCGCAAGCAGTCTGAGGGTCCTAGAAATAACCGGGGAATGTTGCTCGGAAGATAGTGGAGTGGAATCGAGGGTTGGAAACATCGGCGACCAATGAGTTTCTGTACGTCTGTTCCGTATCGGAGCTAATGAGACACATTAGGGGTCAGGATTAAAAGAGACTTTCGCCATCATGAATTACGCTAGTTCTTGTGGCACTGGACCTCGTAGGTTGTGCCTCTATCGGTCTCCACGACGACATGGTCTATATCACCCGCCACTAGCCTTACAACATTACCGAAAGGCGTTTCTAACTGCTCCCAACGGCCTTTCTTCTCGGCGAAGGCCAACACATGAAACACGACGATGCCAATCGCCAGGACAACCAGTTCATCGAACCGGCCGGAATTTAAGCCGTGTGCGAATATTTGCTACCCCGCTGCCTGCTTCTTCATTGCCAAGGAACCAGACATCGGCGTCAAGGGTGCCGCAGCCGATGAAGTTAAGTAAGTGTTCCAATTCAGAGTCAGTCAAGGGTTTTGTCATGGCCAATGGTTTATTATAACACAAATAAGGTTGCCAGGATGGCCGGTAGGCGACTTTATGCGAGTTTGTGCGGAAGTATGACCATGGCTCATCATTGTTGGAGCATTTCTGGCTTTGGAGGTGGCCTCCGGCTGTGATCTACCTTTTCAGGCAGTAGGAAAATAGGCCTAAAATAATCTTCTTTAGTATCTTTAAAGCCTAAATACCCTCACCGGCCGGTTTGAGGCTATGGTTTTGGGTTTGTGCAGCAGTGGGTAGCTTAGGCGATGGTGATGCCTCGGCTGGGGGCAGGGAAGGGTGGCTTGTCGTAACGTAGCTCCCGATGGCTGGCTATCGGTAATGGGTGAGGAGATCAGCCGCCTCGGCCGTCTCCAGGCACTTATCGGCTCTGTTTGGAAAGGTGGCAAAATATGGGCGGGACGGATCATCTGTACCGAGGCGATGGCGTAGATGTTGAGGAAAGGGGCTAATAAGGCCGGCCTGGATGAGCCTGTGAACTGGCATGACTTCCGCCTTACTTTTGCCAGGGACCTGCTAGAAGCCGGACACGGTCTTGAGAAAAATTACTTTTCGCTATTTACAGTTGGCTTGCCGAACGTGCACATCACCTAATACCGGATGGGGAGGACCAGTAGGATTAACTGTACCACGCCGTACTAGGTTGGGGATGAGGCGGAAGACCCATCGTTCGGAGGGTAAGAAGCTGACATAGACATTGTCTGACCCAGAGAGATCGGCCGCTTCACTTTCTCCTAACCACATATTCATGTCCGCATCGCCCTCAAGCATCATTGTCTTGCGAACTGCCTGCTCCGGAACGATCCTCACAACGACTTGATCGATGGAAGGCTTACCTTCTTCAAAATAATTCTCGTTGCGCCGGAAGGAAAGATGATCGCCGGTTACCCATTCTTCAAGAATATATGGACCATTACTGAGCGGTTCGCGGTTGCAATCCCAAGCGGTGAAGCCCTGGGAGGCATCGCAATAATGCTCTGGGTAAACGTTAAAATTTTCGCCTCCGAATTGGGTCTGGTATGCGGTGTAGACGGTATTGTAGTGAACGATAAAGGTGAAATCATCGACCTTCTCAATACTATCGGTGTAATCAACACCATCAACCCAGATGCCCATCTCGGGATCAGTGATGGCGTCCCAGGTGAAAATCACATCATCGACTGTGACCTGTTCTCCGTCAGCCCAAAACACATCTTGACGCAGTTCCCAGGTGACATCCATGGTCCAATTTTCTTCATCGAAGACAACGCCGCCATTCTCAAGGGTTGGGATTTCCTCAGCCAGTTCAGGATAAACATTTCCGCTGGGATCGATTTCGGATACAGCCAGCAAGGCTAATTCACCGACCATGGCTTCATAACCAGTATCAGCAACTAGACCGTTGAAACCAAGAGGGTCTTGGGGAATGATAATCACGGCGGTTGTTGGTTGCTCTTCCTCTGGTGCTGGCTCTGTAGGTTCTTCTACGGGAGCGCTCTCCTCTGGTGTCGGCTCTACAGGTTCTTCTACAGGGGCGCTCTCCTGTTGACTGCATCCAGCCAGAGCGCTCAAAATCAGGAAAGCGATCAAAACCCATTACAAGAAAGTTGGAGCTTTTTTACCTAACATCTATTCCTCCTTCGCGAAACCCTTTGGGTTATCGCAACACAAAAAAACCAATCCAATCTCATTCGGGAGCATCAATGAGCCTGAACGCCAGATCGATAGCTGAGATCGCGTCTTCGGCAAAACCATCTGCCCCCGCTTCATGGGCGAAACTCTCGGTGACTGGGGCACCACCCAACATAATTTTCACTTTATCCCGAAGTCCCACTTCAGAGATGGCTTCAACCAATATTTTCTGCTGCAGCATTGTGGTTGTTAGTAGAGCAGAAGCACCCACGATGTCTGCATCTGCTTCGCGAATGGCGGCAATGAATTCTTCAGCGCTTTTATCAACGCCAATATCGATCACCTGGAAACCGTTGGCGGTTAGCATTGTTGCTACAAGCGTTTTGCCGATCTCGTGCAAATCGCCTTTGACCGTACCAATGACGACCTTACCCACTACTTCGCGCTTTTGATCACCCAGCAAGGCTGGCTCGAGCACATCCAGGGCTCGCTTCATGACGTCAGCACCGATAATTAACTCGGGCAAGTAGAAATCTCCACAGGAGAACAACTCGCCGACTTTGTGAATGCCAACCATCAACCCTTTATTAATACACTCTAATGGGTCGAGGCCCTGTTCGAGAGCTTCCTTAGCCAGCGCTTCGGCATCTTCTGGTTCACCATCGATTACGGTCTGGGCTAGCTTTGTGAATAATTCTTCTGACATACCGTTCTCCTTATTTTTGTAATGGGCGTTAAAAGCAATTCTGTTTGCTTGATAACTTGGTATAGATGCCTAAAGCCATATGTTTTGGAAGGTTTGGTTCATGCTTCCATGAGAAGCGAGAGAAAAACGCGCTATGATTCAAATCGGAACTCCGGCAGGTGATGACGCATGATTATCTCCAATTCAGATTCTATTGCTGTTGGGAGAGGAGATGGTTGATGGTTGGCGATGATTTCCTGTGCTTTTCGTCGGCAAATAGCTTCAATCGTTTCACCTTTCTCTAGCCATGTGGAATAGGTGTCCCGGCTAATGATTTTGGGATACCAGTGTTGGCGATAGTGGCGAACTGTATGGCGAGCTGTTAGGAAGTTGCCGCGCGGCGTTAGCGATTTAATGAGTTCTACTTCCTCAGTTGGGTCGTGGAGTGTGATCCCTTGCCACATTCGGCGAATGCCGGCGATGATTTCATCATCAAAGATCATCTGGGTGTAGGATATAGTCGATCCGGCATCAGTAGCGCCTACTCCATAAATGATAGTAGCTTTCTCCTGCATGAGGGGAATGGCGGTGGTGACTTTCTCGAAGCCAGCCTGGGCATCTAACTGTTTGGCGTCAGATGATAGGCCGCCACACATCGAAGGGATTCCATAATAATTCCCCATGATTGCGGCACCGCTATTGATCATGCCGCGCTCGGGTGCACCTAGAGGCAACAAACCGGTCCGCATATCTAGCACGGCCGAAACACTACCATAGAGCAGCGGCGTGCCGGGGAAAAGGATTTGCAGGGCCACAATCCAGGCCAAAATATCGGTATTGATGACAATTAGTTCCCCCAACAGGGTTGCAGGGGCTGAAGCGCCACCCATTGCCATACTGAGCAGGGTGATGGGGACACCAGATTCAGCCCAGCGCAACATACATTGGATGTTTTCGGGTGTGAAATACCCGGGACTGATTGGGCAGCAAAGTGTCGCGAAGAACGGACGTGAGCGGAATGCTGCCACACCGCCAGCAAGCGTAAAAAGCATCTCGGTGGCAGCGTCTACATGCTCTGGAATGAGCGTGCGGTGCACGACGGGTTTTGTAGTGTTGCGTAATAGTTCGGCGATCTCCACGAGATCTGAGAAATCACCCTGGTCGGTGGCGGTCACGGTGGGACGAACAATATCTACCTGAGTGAGGGCATCCTGGATGGCGACTAGTTGGCAGACATCCAAGCGTGTGGCAGGTCGTTGGACTCCAGTGTGGAGATCGAAAACTTTCACGGGAGTGCCGGCACCCATAAAGCAGGCATCCACCTCAAAGCGAGCAGGTATCTCCCCATTTCGATCGTAGAGTTTGACGTCCCTGGGAAGGGTCTTGAGGGCAGTATCTAACAAATCGGGCGTGATTCGAACCATCTGGGCTTCGTGATCGACTGGAAACCCAGCGGAATCAAGGCGGGCGAGAATCCCAGCCTCTGGTGCACAAAATCCGACCTCTCGCAAGATTTCTACTGATTTATCATGGACAAGCCCCGCGATTTCTTGCCTGTGATTACTCTGCACCATCTTTGCTCCTCGTCTATAGATAAGTTTAGGGTCTTGGGAAGACATGGGCTTGCACAAAGTGCCCTAACCCAAGAAATGGCCGCATATTGTCCAATTATTGGTCTGATCGCATGGCGAGTTGATGCGTCCACCATGATTCAGGTGGGATTAGTAGAATGGACACAAGGCCGGTGAGGATGAATAAAATAATATTGAGATGACCTTGATAAAGGTATTGCCGGCAGCTAATAGCGGCTGATTGTGTGGGTGTTAAATGACTCAGCGGCGCGGAGGTGCCCCGACGCCCTTATGCGGGGCAGGTCAATTATTTAATTGTAAAAGTTCATTTTGGGACGGATGAATATTTCCAATAGTGTATTCAATTCAGGCTTAGATTACTTTTAGGCGTTCGATACTGGCTTTTGACGCCCGCTTTTCTACTCCATCGAAGCGGAAGGGTGGTGATCTGCTCTTGATGGGTTTGATTGACCCCAGCGATACGACAATTTGTGCATCTTGAGTATGAAAATAGTTTGGGTGCGCTCGATATCTGGGATTTGCTGCAGTTTCTCATTTAGAAAAGAGACAAAATGCTCGCGATCTCTGCAATAGACTTCAGCAAACAGATCAAATTCGCCGGCCGCTTGAAACAGATAGGTTACTTCAGGTAGTTGGGCAATTTCGTCAGCTACTTCAGCGATTCGGTTTGTCTTTACCGAAATACCAATCATGGCGGCCTCATCTAAACCAAGATCCTTGGGCTTAACAATCGCGACAATTTGCAACTTGCCACTCTCGGCTAATTGTTTGACCCTGCGCCGGACAGTCGACTCAGTAATATCCAACTTTGCTGCAATTGCCGTATATGGCATGCGACCATCATACTGTAAGTAAGAGATAATCTTGCGATCGGTTTCGTTTAGCACATATTCATTTTAACGTATATCGTTACAATGTCAATCAAAAATGACTATATTCGTCACATTATACGGCATTCATAACGAAAATTAACAAAAGCTTTATATCTCATGCATGGGCATGAATACAATTCGAGAGTAAGGTCACCCCAGTTGTCAAAAGACGGATCGGCAGAAATAAGGTGGATCGACGGGTCACAGGATAGGCACCTTATCAGCAAAATGAACATCAGGAGGCACGTAATGGCCGAGGCTCTGATGCGGCCCCTCGTAGTTGCAGAGATAAAAAGCGAAGCGGGGAAGCCGGCTCACGGATGATCTGTTATTTTCTCCTAGTTGTGCGTGGATTGACATGAGCCTGGCTGCCTGTAGAATATCGAGAAGATTTCCAAATCTGGCCCCGAGAGGCTCAATTACAATAACGTTGGAGATCAGCCCCCTACAGTTCCTTCAATAAACGCTAATTGTTAAAGGATTCTACCTCGAGTAGAATGACATTACGGACACGGTCTCTGTTCTTAGGGTTCACATCCGAGTAAGGGGCTGATCTGTGTTTAGCTTGGGGTTCGAGTCCAATCGCGCCCACTTTTTCGATGCCCTGGTCTGGGAATTAGGACAAACATTATTTAACATCTACCGAGCGGCCTCTGGAACTTCCCATGAAAATTAGCCATGTTAATGGAATCAGATTGACAACCAAACAATGGCAATTTGCTGTCCGTTATCCACACTTACCTTGAACAACCGGAGAACTAGGCAATGATTACCCGTTAAAAGAATCGGGTTGTACAATTTTGGTCTATGACACTTTTGTAACTGAACGGCCGCTGCAGACGAAACTGTAAGTCTAAAAACCCAACTCAGCTATTAGAGAGTGTCTCAGTCGTAGTCATCACAATGGACTCAGATTTCAATATCCTGAGTTAGAATAAAGCGGTCGAATCCTTGTACGGCTGGCCAATTGAAGAAGCGATTGGAAAGCCAATGGAGGAAACGGCAAACTCGATTGCTCCAGGAAGGTAGTAATCTGCTGATATTAGAAGGTCTAGACCAGTAGGCGGTGAAGCAGTTGGATAGGACGGAATTACTTGATCTGATTGGTGAGGAAAATATCTTCCTGGCTCAGGCCCGCTAGGTGGCCGCGTTAGAACAGGGATTGGCTCGGGCACACGCCTGGCAGGCGCAACAAGATAAAGTAAAAAGGAACTAACCATGGCAAACATGCTTGGAAAAACGATTGGCAAATACCAACTCATCGAGTTCCTGGCTCGAGGTGACAGCTCTGTTGTCTACAAAGGCTTTCATCCTGAGATGAACCGCTATGTAGCGGTCAAGATTCTTTCCCCCTCGGCCGCCCGGAGCCAACCGGCCGTCGACGAATTTCTGAAGGCCGGGGAAATCATGGCCCAACTCGATCATCCCAA
>DOXE01000376.1 GCA_003519205.1 Chloroflexota bacterium | reverse complement strand
TCTGTGCGGGAAGCCGAGCAGCTCGAACCTCCTGTTCCGGCAGGCAGACAGACTTCCCTTTCGTCGATCCCAGGCTGCATTGAAAACTCGACCGGTGGTTCGATACCATTCACAGCCAGGTCGGCCTTGACGCTCTCATCGGCGTAAATAAACTCCAATATCATGCGCCATAAGGGGGCTGCCCCACGCAAACCTGAGCTGTTCTGCATTGGGTGGCCATCAGTGTTGCCGACCCAGACACCAACGACGACTCCAGGTGTATAACCCAGCGTCCAGTTATCGCGATAGTCGTTGGTGGTTCCCGTCTTGGCTGCAGCCGGGAAGGGCATCGCCAGAGCATTATTGCGACCCATAGCCGGTATTCGGGCACCATCATCGTCAAGGATATCGGTGATAATGTAGGCAATGCGAGGATCCAGGGCGTTGGCCGGGGGTAGCCGATCACTTTGAAATTCATAGACGAATCGATCCCGGCTGTCTCGAATTTGGAGAACACCGGTCAGGTGTGGCCGTTGGCCCATATTAGCCAGGGTGGCATAAGCGTGGGTCATCTCCAATAAAGGCACTTCACCACCGCCTAAAGTCAAGGATAGACCATAGTAACCAGGTGGCTCTTGCAAGGACTCGATCCCCAGTTTACGGCCCGTACTGATAAATGAGGGTACGCCGATATCACGGATTAGTTGGATAGGTGGGATGTTATAGCTATTGGCTAGCGCGTCACGCAACAAAACCGGTCCATGATAGCGACCGTCGTAATTCGATGGCACCATCTTCTGCCCATCACCCACATCCAACTCGATGGGCACATCCCACAACACATCACCGGTCGTCCAGCCTCTTTGCATGGCTGCTGCATAGGTAATGGGTTTGATACTACTTCCCGGCTGACGAGGCTGGAGGGCGACGTTCACCTGACCATCAATACCTTCATCAAAGTAGTTAAGACTGCCAACCATGGCCAGAATTTCGCCGGTACTCGGCTTGACGACGACAATAGAAGCATTATTGACATCGTGCTGGGGTGCCCGGGCTGCGATCCATTCGCGGGCCGCTTGCTCGGCGTATTTCTGCAGTTCTAGATCGAGTGTCGTCGTGATTTGCCAACCACCTCGGGTCAGGGCATCAGGACCATAGCGCTGTTCGATCTGATTTTGCACATAGAGCACAAAATGGGGAGCTTCAAGGATGGCTGTATTCGAATCAAAGTCATCGGAGATTTGCGAGGCCAGGTTTATGGTTTCTGCCTTAGCTTCTTCAACTGCAGATGAATCGATCAAGCCTTCATCAAACATCAGGTCGACGACAAACTCTTGCCGTGTTTTTGCCCCCTCGAAATTGATAAAAGGGTCCAAATCGTACGGTGCCTGGGGCAAACTGGCCAGAAATGCCGACTCGCCGAGGGTTAGATCTGTTGCAGGTTTATTGAAATAAGTCTGGGCCGCTGCTTCGATGCCATAGGCTAAGTTCCCGTAGTAGATTTCGTTCAGGTACATCGTGATAATGTCTTGTTTACTGCGCTGCTGAGTTAACATGAAGGCCAAAAAGATCTCTTTCAGCTTGCGTTCGTAACNNAGGCATCACCCGTTCCTCGTAACTGAAGGCGATATGGCGTACGAGTTGCTGGGTGATGGTGCTGGCCCCCACCGGCCTTTCGTCCTGGTTTTGGTAGTTACTGATCAAGGCGGCGATGATAGCTTCGGGATCAAGACCACGGTTTGTCCAAAAAGTGTCATCCTCAACCGCAACTGTGGCGTCGATAACATTTTGGGGAATTTGGCCATAATCCAGCCAGCGCCGCTTTTCGACCGTTTTTAGTTCAAATAGAAGCTGTCCGTGCCGATCATAAAAGCGTGGGGTGCCTCCCGGACCCTGTCCCTGATATTGGACGACCTGGTTGATGGCGCTCGATAATTCGTTGTTCAGGTAGAAATAGCCACCGATGAAACCGACTAAACCGATCAAGACGACCACGCCCGCCAGGATCATTAGAGAAACGAAAACACGGGCACACCCCTGAACCTGGCGGAGGCCGATTGGGCCATCCGACTTAATTTTTGAACCGGGAATATCCCTTTTCCTTACCGGGCGAGAATGATCTACTTCCGTCTCGCTAACCGGGTGAGTACCCAGGAAGCGGCTCATATTAGTATGGTAAGCGCTATTGAATATTGGTCAAGGGGACTCAAGTAACCATGGCGGCCAAGATCCGCCACACTTGGGCGACGACAAATGTTACCAGGAATCCCAAGGCCAGGGGCAAAAGGGCCATGAGGGCTGTCCACTTTTTACTCCCCGTTTCTTTATAGGCCGTATAAATGGTTGTGCTGCAAGGATTATGGATCAGGCTGAATAACATCAGGTTGATAGCGGTTAATAATGTCCACCCACCAGCCTTGAAGATCGTCTCTGTAGCTGCCACCGTGTTGGTTTCGAAAATGACCCCTGCTCCAGCACCCATATCTAAGCCTGCCATCAGAACAGTCAGCATGAGCACCGTAGGAATGACGATCTCGTTGGCTGGAATGGCGACAATGTACGCTACCAAAATGACGCCATTTAGGCCAAGTAGCAAGCCAAATGGGTTCAAGAAGTTGACCATGTACTCGGCAATAGGAGTGCCATCGATCGTGATATTAGCAATCAACCAGATCACCGCCCCGGCCGGCATGGCAAAAACAATTGCTCGCCACAAGACGAAGACGGTCCTGTCAATGATAGAGGTGTATAAGGTCTGGCCAATACGTGGCGGACGGTACGGTGGCAACTCGAGACTAAAAGTAGAAACTTCCCCCCGCAAAACTGTATGAGAAAGCCCACCTGATATCACAAATGTAATCAGGACCCCGAGCACAGCAATACCCACGACCGCCAGCGCAGAGGCCATACCAGCTAGATAAGCTGGGAACAGACTACCGATAAAAATAGTGGCGATGAGGATTTGTGTGGGCCAGCGGCCGTTACATAGCGCAAAATTATTGGTNNCGGGTTGATATGATCCCAGCAGCATTACAACCGAAGCCCATCATCATACTCAAAGATTGTTTACCATGAGCGCCAGATTTCTTGAAAATATTGTCTAAGTTAAAGGCAACCCGTGGAAGATAG
>DOXE01000375.1 GCA_003519205.1 Chloroflexota bacterium | reverse complement strand
CCACCGAAGCCCAATGGGTATCGATGCCCGCCCTGGAAGACGGTCAGAAACCTCCCTCGCAAACCCTGTGTGTCCTAAACGTGGCCCAGCCACCAGATGGGTTGTCAAGACGGCTCTTTTTGCCCATCCCCCCTTATTATCCGGATGAGATCAGAGCCCGCCAATGGGCCTCGCAACGAGGTTACNNGGTCACCTACTTCATGGACCACTTTTGGTACAACTCATTCTCAAAGCGTTGTCAATGGCGTTTTGGAATCGTTACAGGCCAATGCTTTATCGCCTGGCGATTATGTCATTCGTCTCGTCCTTGTCCGTCATGACGGCAATTTCCCAACGCCGCATTCAGTTCCCATCACGATTGTGCCCTGAACTGTTGATTGGCTCGTGGGTGTAATTACTTTCTTCCAGGCCTTCGTTCAAACGAGTAAGGTGTGGACGGCTGACAGCGGACTCTATTCTGGATTGACCGTGACGGTGGATAGCAGGAGCTGGTCGCCGGGTTGATTTTGTCCATCGGCGATTATGGGCACTCTCTTGCCATTACTTGCCGTGTACAAGCCTGCGATCAAGCTATAGGTGCCGGCCGTGGCGTTGGGCCGGATCGGGATATCCCGTTCGTCGACGATGATTTCGCCGGGCAGCCAGGTAGAAGTTAACCAGGCATCGCTGACCGGAGGGCTGTCAAGTTGGCCCTGTATCTGGCCATCATTCCCAACCAGGTGGTTAAAAACGGTGTAACTATCGGCCGGGGTATTGATTGCCTGCCAGTACAAGGTCAACCTCAGCTGGCCATTTGGCAAGCTGTTACTGGTGTCTAAATCGTAGCCGAGCAGGCGAATATCGTCCCCGAAACGTGCTTCCAGAGGGTAGGCAAAAACTGGGGGCTCAAAAATGTGTTCCCTTAATACCAGTTCCAACTCGGCTAAAGTATTCGTTCCTTGGGAAAGGAGGAATGGCTCGTCCGTATCTGGAGGCAGTAATTGAAGGTTTAATTGGGGGATGGTATCAGTGGGAATGTCTAAGGGGACATCCAACCGGTGAAATGTGGTCACCTGTTCGCCCTTAAGCCATTGGGAGGGTGGATAGATATCTGGCCACAACTTAAATGTCTGGGTTAGGAATGGTTGGTTTGCATCTGGCTGAGACAAGGTCATTTGAACCCTGTAATCGCTCTCGGGCTGGTTCAGGACCAACCAATCAAGGGCGATGTCGATAGGTAATCCGGGCACAAGAAAGGAGCTGAAGGAATGACCCTGGAGAGCCAACGTGTCATCGAAAAGTGGGGTATCGTCGGGGACGGTGAGGTCCATCATAGGTTGGCTACGTATAACAAAGGGGCCGGCCCGTTCAGGGTTACTGCTTATCAGGTTATAGGTAGGTCCGGTCCAGTCGCGCAGGCCAAAGCGTAGATAGACAGGCCCAGGGGGTATGCCTTCTGGTACCTCCAATTTTAAAAATGTGGTAAAGCGATCGCCGTTCCGCCAACCAGCTTCAGGATAACCCAACAATTTTTCTCCTTGGGCCCAGACATTACCACTTTCGTCTTGTAGAAAAACTTGGGCATATGTCAGCCGGTTGGGTAGCGGTTGTAGTTCATCCGGCACTTGCCAATGCAAAGTCATTGGGATCTCTTCCCCGCGCAACAGAGTACCGGGAAAATCGAAACCGATAAGCCGGGGGCCGTCCTCAAAGCGTACGTCGAGGGGATGTTGTGGTATCCAGTTTACCTGGCTCGTATTAGCTCGATAGAGCCTAAAGGCAGGATCACCATTGCCATAATGGATGGTTTCGATTTCACTGATTGGCGCTAGTTGGCCGATTGACTGCGGATTCAACGGCCGATTGATGGGTTCAAAGTACCAGATCGTACTCTCATCAGGACGCCAGCCGAAGCTATCATTGTAGTTAAACCAGGTCGCCGGTAGGTCACTGTAATACGGAAAGGCTTGGGGTGTCGTCTCGGCCACATAATCGTAGGCGATGAAGATTTCGGTGCCTTCCGGTGGCGGATTTTCTTCGAGGTACCGGCCGATTTCGGCCAAAGCAAGATGGTATACATTTCGTGCATTTGTGCCGTCGATCCACACCTTGAAGTAGGTGTGCCAGGTGCGGACGAGGGTAATTGCCAGCCCCACCATTACTACGATGGCAAAACCACGTTGCCATAAAACACGCCGGGCCGGCCATTTTCTCTTCAGGAGGCTGTAAATCGTTTCCAGACCAATGGCTACCATCAGGTACAACGGCACGATAGCTCCTGATGCACGTAATGTAAAACTGTCGAATCCTGCCAGTGCACCCGGGACAAGCATCGCCCCTAACCAAAGAAGCAGGAGGCCGTATGCTGCGCGTTTATCCTGCCCCTGAGGTTTAACCAAGGCAAACCAGATAGTGCTGATTAAACCGGCTATCAATAAAATGCCCACTAGCGGATCAAAAACAGGCTGGCCGACCATGAAGTAACGGGGAGCGGCGTCGCCACTGATGAAGAACATCCGGATCGTGTTCGAAACCGGATCAAATAAAGCTTCTAATTGGCCATCGTGGACTTTGTCAAATACGCTCCTGAAACCGCGGATACGTTGATTCACTTTTTCGGGGTTCTGGATCATGTACAAGCCAAATGGGGCGAAAAAAATCAAAGCTGTAACCAGACTTGACAATATGCCCTGCAACTTCTGGCGGATGAGCTCGTGTTGGGTCAGGGCCAACCAAATCAACCAGAAGAGGATGACGAAGGGAAATAGCCGCGCAGGGATGTAAGAGTACATCGTTAAGCCAAAGGCGATGCCGGCAGCCAACCAAAGTAAGGTCTGTTTACCCTCTTTTCGCAATGCCAGACTACACAGGTATATCGTCAAGGCGGTCATAAAAGTTAGGCTGACAGCCCGAAACCCCCACCGAGATTGAATGACCGGCCAAAAGGAGACAGCTATGAGAGCCCCGGCGACGAAGCCCACCCGCCGATTGAACTCGCTGCGGCCGATACCAAAAGCCAAGAGGACGCTGCCAGTTCCGAGGAGGACTGCTGGCATGCGGACAGCCCATACCGTTTGGCCAAAGACCCGCAATGACAGAGCGATCAAGTAGAGATGAAGAGCTTCCCGGCCGTTGTTACCTTCGAAGTAAATTTGCCAGCTTCCCGGACCGAGACGCAAGGCATCGATGGCATTGAATAGCTCATCTCCAGCCAGGCCGGCCGGGATGTTGTTGATACGGTAAAGTCGGGGGACGAGAGCTAAAAGGGCAAGAAACAACAGGATAATAGCTTCTTGCACTGTGGTTGAATTGTTTATTCTCGCCCGCAAGCGCCGAAAAGAATTTGATAACGGGGGCATGATTTGGTTAATCTTTAAACTGGTCCAATATCCAAAATCCGACTCTAATCGGCAGATTTCCGTCCCCAGTCGCCAATTCGCAGCGCCTTGTGCTCATTTCAAAAGAAGAACCTGGTCGTCCAGATGATCGTGCAAATTGTGTTTTAGCACTAATAGGTCATTAAGTAATTCTTCTGATTCCCTTGGCTCTAGATCCTCAAACCTTTTTTCATTAAACTCCTGATGAGCCGCGATCACTTTGCGCAGCAACGTCGCCCCGGTATTGCTTAAATAGAGTCGCAGTGTCCGGCCGTCCGTTTCGTGTGGACGCCGAAAGACCAACCCTTCTGATTCCAAACCTTTGAAGATCCGCGTGGCATTACTCTTGTCGCATAACAACAAGCTAGATAATTCACTCAAGGACATTCCTGGTTGTTCGCCCAGGTGAACGAGAGCATAAAACCTGGTCGAGGTCAGGTTGAAGGTGTCAAACAAACGTCGATCGCCGTCGTCCAAAAGAAAGAATATCTCTTTAAGCACCGTGTATATTTTGTGTGGATCAGCCATAAGACCTCTAGTTCCCCGGAAATATATAAAAAGACTGTCCATTTAAATCCTGAAAACCACCAATGGTTAGCGCTCGTTTGTCAAGCGTCCCGTAACGTTGCCCCAAGCTGACGCTCGAGCTGCTTGACGATCCGTTCCCGGTTTTTCCGGACAACCCTGTCGGTAAGCGTTTTATCGGGCGATTGAAATGTCAGATGGTAAGCCAGGCTTTTTTTCCCTCGCGGGATCGGGTTTCCTTCATATACATCGAACAGTTCAGCTTTTTGCAGCAAGTATCCACCGGCTTTGTCGATGATGTTTAACACTTCTGCGGCCGGTATGCCGCGATCGACGATCAGGGCGATATCCTCCAGAACAGCCGGATAGGCGGATACGGCTCTCACTTGGAATTCATCCGGGATAAGGGGTAGGATCACTTCTAGATCGAGCTCGGCGGCGATTACCGGCCAATCTCCATGGATACCAAACACCTCGACCACCAACGGATGCAATTCTCCAAGCCAGCCGATTTGCCGGTCGTTGACCAACAAGCGGGCAGTCCGCCCTGGGCGAAATGTTGGGTGACTGGCAGCTTCGGCCGCCAATCCGGAGATGTGTATAGCGCTGAATAAGTCTTCGATGACTCCTTTGAGATCGAAAAAGTTTAGCCCCTCCTGCTCCCTATCTCCATCGCAGGCCGGATCAATGTGCGGTCCAGTCATCACCAATGCCAAGCGCTGTAATTCATCTGGCAACAAACCTTCTTCACCAGCCAGATATATCTGACCAATTTCAAAGAAAGTCATCCGCTCTTGAAATCGCCTGTTTACAGCCACAATATCCAAGAGGGAAGCCAGTAAACTATGGCGCATTGTCACCCGTTCGACCGTAATCGGATTAGCCAGGGTGATATATGGACGATCATCTGGTTGAGATTTTATAACAGGCAGTAATCTGGCTTCTTTTTCAGGGGTGGTTAACCGGTAGGTGATAATCTCTTGCATACCCAATTGTACGAGAAGATCCTTGATATTTTCTTCCCGATCTAACCCGATATTACTGCGCTGCGGAGGTAATGTATCGCTCATCTCCGTCTCCGGAATACGGTCGTAGCCATACATACGGCATACCTCCTCTACCAGATCTTGACTCTGTTCGATATCCATTCGATGGTCTGGACTGACGACGACCAGGTGATCGCCACGGTCGTCAACTTTAAACTCCAATGATTCCAACAAGCGCTTGATCTCAACCTGACTAAGGTCGATACCGCCGATACGCTTTACTTCGGCCGTCGTTAGGACGATCGGGCTCTGCCATGGTTTATTGGGATAATAATCAACGATGCCCTGGGCTACGGTGCCACCGGCGTAGAGTCGCATCAACTCGGCGGCCCGCTTTGCCCCTAGGAGGGCCTGGCTGGGATGCACACCCCGGCTAAAACGGAATCCAGCTTCGCTGTTGATCTTTAAGGCAACCATGCTGCGGCGGATGTTTATGAAATTCCAGGCCGCCGCCTCTAACAAAACATTGGTCGTCCGATCGTTGATTTCGCTATCAACACCTCCCATAATTCCCCCCAGGCTTAGAGGATTGACCGGATCGGTCACTAAAATGGTGAAGGGCGGTAATTCATGGGTAATGCCGTCTAAGGTAGTTAACCTTTCCCCTTTTTCTGGCAACCGAGTGTGAATGTGGATGGGTCCGCCAGGGTCATATTGGTCGGCTCGGCGCCGCAAGAAGTCGTAGTCGAAGGTATGATTGGGTTGGCCCATCTCCAGCATGACATAATTGCTGATATCTACGACGACGTTTATCGGCCGCTGTCCAGCCAATCGCAGGCGGCGCTGCATCCATTCTGGGCTGGGCTTTTGTTCAACGCCTTCGATGACCAACGCCACGAAACGGGGATTCAATTCTGGCTCATCAGTCGTTATCCTGACCAATTTATTAACTGGCGGGCCTTCTTGTAGCACCTCATAGTTGGGTTCCCGGAGCTTTTGTCCGGTCAAGGCGGCCACTTCACGGGCTACGCCGACGATTGAGGCGCAACGGGCGATATTGGGGATTATGTCAATTTCAAGCACGGCATCTCCTAGAACATCCTGTACTGGTGTTCCTGATTGATACTTTCCCTGCAAAATCATGATCCCCTCGTGCTCATCGCTAATCCCCAATTCTTTCTCCGAGCACAGCATGCAGCGGTTGTATATCCCCCTCAGTTGGCGGCCCTTCAGCTTCATCTTTACCTGGCCTTCTTGATGGCCATCGTAGAGAGTGGCACCTTCCAGGGCGAAAGGAGAATAAAGCTCTAGTCGGCTGAGATCACCCTGGCCCAAGTAGGGGAAAAGATTTGGCGCACCAGTAACGACTATTTCTTCTTCATCACCGCCGTAGTCTACAACAGCCAAAACCAGACGATCGGCGTCGGGATGCGGCTTAACCTCCAGAATTTGGCCCACTACGAGCTTATCACGATCCCAAACCAATCGCTCCAGATCTCGACCCCCAGGGATGCCGACATAGTCGATTTCCGTTACTTCGAGTCCGGCAATAGTTAATTTCTCGGCCAATTCTTCGATCGATGTTGTTATGTCAACATAGTCTTTCAACCATGATAAAGGTACTCGCATTTCTTCCTGTTCTCCTATTATTGGTCTATTTCAATTCATTTCAGGATCGATATCGGGCATATCCCATAAAAGGCGAGGGATTTCCCAGCCGGCCCAGTCACCTGTGCCATCTCCGGCTGGACCAACCTCAGTTGATAGTTTTAGAAAAATGTTCTGGTTCGCATATTTGGCTAACGGCACGTCGACTTTGTGCCAGTTCCCTTGATTGGGTTCATTGGGGATATGATGATGGAATAACTCGACAATACTTCCGGTTTCCTCAATTTCTACCGCTAAAATAAACGTTGCTCCATCTCCTCCCCACGACCAGCTCTCAGGGTCAAGAGCTATGCGCGAGTGAAAAACGACCGCCTCTGATGGTAGTGCTAGCCGATAAGTCACCGAAGCTGGTGGGTGCATGAAGATTACATTGCCCCAGTCACCGTTATGGGGCATTGTTATGCGCTTGATTTTTATAGCTTCTGGAGAATTATCGGCCTCAATTTGAGCATCCCCGTTCTTATAGCGGTCGAGTAGATTTACGGCCGTTACAAAATCCGAAGCGACATCATTTTTGGGATCAAATTCAAGGATTTTGTAAGCTATCTGAATCGCCCGCTCATCCCGATATCTTGGTGAATACTGTTTCAGTAGGCCTGAAAGAATCTCATGCCTAATAGGATCTAGAGAAATCGGTGGACATTGTTCTACAGCGCCTTCGATAGAGTTAAAAGCTTTATCATATTCTTGAGCAGTAAAATAAAGGAGGGCCAAGTCCCTCGAGATGTAACAATGAGGTTCAGGTAAGAGAGCAAATGGCAAAGTTTTTTCGTATAGATTGATCACTTTTTTCAGGGTGCTGCCCTTATCTTCTTTGTCATTTATCACGTAAAGATATTCTGAAAAACTAGATACAATCAGAGAATCATCTTCAAATTGGATTGGTCTGGAGTGGCTTCGAACTATCGCCCAAGCGGAATTTTCTGATCCTTTAATTGATTGAGCGTCTTCCAAAGACAGCCTTTCATTATTTAATAATTTATGTGGATTACCTGTCTTATTCAAGTAATAAGGCATCGCCATCCCAATAAGATTTACATCTTTGGCTGCAGTCAAATTCAGGCTGATGATCGTGTCATCATTTTTCGCATGTGAGTCTAGATATTTCAAAATTCCTTTCCAATCTTCTTCTATAATCTTGTGTTCATAGCTTATCGCTGGCCAGCTTACCAATAACAAAACCACGGCGATGCTCAGTGAGACGATTACATTAAATGGCGTTATGAATTGCGCCTTGCCAATCGTCCGCAAAATATAAGAAATCGCAATGCCAACGGCAAAGAGATAGAATGGCAAAATAAATAGCACATAACGAAACGCAGGGTCACGGGCAACCTGAGTTATATAAATTATTGGGATAGGTAATATGAATCCACAAGTGAGAAGGGCCATGGGATACCAATCATGCTGAATAACTAACAACAGCATGCCAAGCATGGCTAAGATAAAAAAAATGGTTGGTAACCACCCAAGATAACCACCAAAGGGAGTCAATACACTATTGAACCATTGTTCCAAGGAAGCCCGGGTACCAGTATCCGTGACCAGATCTGCACCAATGTTGCTTTGAAGAGCTGACCGTAAGTGTCTCAACTGTGCTGAAAAAAGTAGGACAACGACCAAGGCAGCCGCAACAGGATAAAACCACAAGCGAGAGTGGATTTTTTGATTAATAGACAGGAACCAGCCAGCTATTAAGAGAACCTGAGCAAACAATACGATGAAGGCTCCATAATGGGTATAGAGGCCCAAGGTCATCACTACAGCATAAGCTAACCAAGTTGACAACTTTGGTTTTACCAGTGCTTTGTACAACAGTAGGTAAGATAATACCGTAAGCGCAACAAGCATTGCATATTGTCGCCCATCTTGCGAATATCTTATATGAGCGGCTGATAGAGCAAGAATAAAAGCAGCCCATAATCCGGCAACCTTATGTTTAATTGCTTGTCCAAGGGCAATTATGAGAGAGATCGTTATCGTTCCAGCAAAGAGAGAAACGGTGCGAATAGCAAATTCACTATCACCAAATAAACTTATTCCCAGTCGAGTGAATACATAAAAAAGGGGTGGGTGAACGTCATCCTGTAGTACTGAAAGGAGAGAGTGACTAGAAAAACGCACGGTCAGTATTTCGTCGAGCCAAAGACTGTCACCGCCCAAATCCCTAACTCTGAAGAAAAAACCAAGTAATATTATTAGTAGCCACGCAAATATTAATCCTGGAACTGGTTTTCCTGACAGTGAGCGGTTATTTCCAATCATTGGGAGTCAGAAGATGTGCGGTTGGATTTAGAATTTGCGTCCGCCGTTTACCGGCCGTATCCATTAAAATTGTTCTAAGAAGCGTAGATCATTGCCCCAAAACAGGCGAATATCTTCGATACCATACTTGAGCATGGCGATACGTTCCGGTCCTAGGCCGAAGGCGAATCCGGAATACACGGCCGGGTCATAGCCACCATTGCGTAAAACGGTTGGATGGACCATGCCGCAGCCCAGGATCTCCAGCCAGCCAGTGTACTGACAAACCTGGCAGCCGTCACCGTTACAGAGCATACATTCCACATCCATTTCAGCGCTGGGTTCTGTGAATGGGAAGTAACTGGCGCGAAAACGGATTTTCCGCTCCTCGCCAAACATCCTCTTGGCGAAATCGGCTAGCGTGCCTTTGAGATCGGCCATGGAGATGCTTTTGCCCACCGCGAGACCCTCTACCTGGTTAAATTGTATTTCGCTCCGGGCGGTAATCTGTTCATAGCGGTAACACATGCCGGGCAAGATGACCCGGATTGGTTCCGGACAATATTCACGCATGGCATGAATCTGGCCTGGGCTTGTATGTGTGCGTAAGATGATGCCGGGCTCCGTAGTGTGGAAAGTGTCCCACAAGTCACGGGCCGGATGGTGCTCAGGGATATTGAGGAGTTCAAAGTTGAACTCATCGGTTTCTACGTCGCGACTGCGATAAATTTGAAAACCCATGTCACCCCAAATCCGGTAAATCTCCCTGAGCGTTTGGGTAGCAGGATGCAGGCGGCCGCGACTATATCGCCTTCCGGGCAGCGTTACATCCAGCCCATCGGCCGCCATCTTGGCCTCGAGTTCGGCCGTTCGTACTTTCACCAGTTGTTGTTGGTAAGCGGCCTCTAGTTCCTTTTTGACCTCATTCACCCGCTTGCCAAATGCCGGCCGATCCTCTGGGCCCAAATAGCCAACCTGGCGGGTTAATTGGGTGACGTCCCCCTTGCGGCCCAATGTTTGCCGGTACCATGTTTCAAGGGTTTCTGAAGTCCTGGCATTTTGTAATTGGTCTAGCGACCTTTGGTACGTATCATTCAATTGTTCAAGCATCATTACATTCCCTTAGGCCTATTCAGATCATGGCTGCCACATAGGATTATTGTTTACCAACTAGGTGATCGGGTCACTGAATTTAGGCAAGTTGAGTAGCATACCATAGCCAAAAACAGACGCCAATACAACAAAAAAACACGCGGTTTTGACGCCGCGTCTTCTAAGTGCCGGTTGAGGTGCCTTTGCTCTCAGGCCAAATGAACCTCCCGCGCAACTGCGGCGTCATCTGATCCCATAAAGAAGAAGCTATTGGCTAACCTATAAAGTCTCATGATTGGAAAATGATAGCAGTTTGCTCTAACCTTGTCAAAAATAAGTGACTTGTATTCCTTTGGCCAGCATTCACTATATTTTTACCAACCCAACGGCGTCTCAGTTTCCCACCAGATACCAGGCCTATCCCAAATAGCCCAATCCCCTGTTTCGTCACCTGCTGGTCCTGATTCGGTTTGCAACGTTAAATTCACCTGTTGGCCGGCGAAATTACTTAAGGAAATTTCTACAGGATGCCAGTAACGATCTCCCACCTCGTTGCTAATATGCTGGCGAAACAATTCTTCCACGGTGCCGTCTTCGGATTTCACTTGAATCACAAAAGTACTGCCATCTCCTCCCCACTCCCAGCTATCAGGGACCATGGCTATTCGGGTTCGAAATATAGTTGGATCCTCTGGTAAATTTAACTTATATATCACCCGGCCGGGAGGATGCAGTAGTAATACATCTCCTTCATAATTATTGGGAGGCATGCCAAAACTTGTTCGAGATACTGGTTCAATAGCCGAGGATTCCACGTGCGCCTGTTGCCGATCGAATAATTCAAGCAGATCGACGATTTTCAAAAGGGCCTGGATTTTTTCGTTCTGGGGATTCTGTAGTTGGATAGCGGCCGCCAGCTCGAGAGTTTCTTGAATGTTTCCAGTTATTTGTGCTTCTTCAAATGCCTTTATCAATTGTTTCATCAACGATTCTGATGCGACTGCTAACCGATATTCCAACCTCTGATCAGGCATTTCGGGGCATTCATCTCGTGCAGAAGCTAACATGAACGAAGCGGATTCAAGCCTTTCCAGATTCTGATAAATCATGGCCATGTCCTGCATGAGTAAACAATGAGGATAAGGTCCATGTGCCACCGGTAACAACTTTTCGTAAATGTTAAGGACCCTTTCCTGGTCTGTCCCATTAAATTCGGGATCCTGTATCAAGTATGTGAAACCTTGGTAGGGTATCACCTGTAAGTCTTGATCAGCTAGGTTTCCCAGACCCCAGAAACTTACAACACCCCAAATATTGCCACTTTTATTGGCAAAAGTATTTAACTCCTCAATATCCTTCGGCAAAATCTTTGTAG
Source organism: Chloroflexota bacterium (assembly GCA_003519205.1). Lineage (GTDB taxonomy): Bacteria > Chloroflexota > Anaerolineae > Promineifilales > Promineifilaceae > UBA11865. The sequence goes on along the minus strand of DOXE01000375.1, from coordinate 865 downwards.
CTTCTATCAAATGAAACTGTTTACTACTCTTATCAAGATAGTATGATAGTGAAGACCCAACAAGATTGTCATCACTTGGCAAGCTCAACGAAATCGCAAAAACGATATCACCATCCTGCCCTAGATCATTTAGTGTCTCAACGATATTGTGCCAATCACTAATGGCGAATTCGTACTCANNTCGCTTAAAGCGATAGCCACAAACAGCAAGTAAAACGGAAGCAAGTGGATAACATAGCGAGGATTGGAGGTTCGATCGACCCCGGAGATGATGATCAATATAAGGGGTAAACCGAGTCCAAGAAGACAAAAAGTGAAATTGAACCATTCGCGACGATAGAGCAATATGGCAATTCCAATCAGGCACAAGGCCAATAGAACAGGTGCTAAAAGCTCGCTACTTGTGCTTAAGGCTGGATAAAGGTTTTTAAGCCAGGATGATAAATCGGCTTGGGCATTAAACCTGACAGTTCCCTTTTCAATAAAAGTGCGGTTAAAAGTACGTTCTAGCCGGGGTAATTGATAGAAATATAACAATGTGACAGTAGCAGCAGCGCTGATTGGGAATAGTAAGTGTCGATAATGCCGGCGAGTGATCATCATGATTGACCATCCAGCGATTAAAATACTCTGCACTGCAAGCACGACAAATGCACCATAGTGGAGATATAGATTCAGAGTAGTCGCCAGGCCATAACCGATCCATCGAATGTAGCTTGGCTTTTTCATGGCCAAAAACAGCAGGAAATAACTGGCCAGAGAAAGGGTTAAAAATAAGGCGTATTGCCTGGCTTCCTGAGCATGGCGCAAATGATATGAAGACAAGTTGATCAATAAAGCCGCCAAGATCCCCGCCAATGGGCGA
>DOXE01000365.1 GCA_003519205.1 Chloroflexota bacterium | reverse complement strand
GACATAGCTCCCTCGGTAACATTTTCTTTTGAGAGAACTATACCCCTTCGGTAACATTTTAGATGAGTTAATGCGACGGATTGACAAATCCGGGCCGAGCGCTATAATATTACCTAATATGCCCCGGTGGCGGAATTGGCATACGCAGCAGGTTGAGGGCCTGTGCCCTTTGGGCGTGGAGGTTCGAGTCCTCTCCAGGGCACACAAAACGCCAAGAGCATGCCTAATCTCTTGGCGTTGTTTTTTAAATCGAAGAGACTTTGAAGCGGGGATCTTCTCTTAGAATGAGACTCAGGCCATCAGTTAAATTAACCTGAGGGCGAAAGCCAAGCAAATCTACAGCTCTTGATATATCGGCAACCAGCCGCTTTACCCCGCCTGATTTTTCCCGATTCCACACACGTAGAGCAACCCGATTAGTGCAAATTTCAAGTTGTTCGACCAGCTCATTAACTGTCGTCTCTTGGCCGCTACCCACGTTCAAAACCAGCCGGTTTACTTCCTTGGCTGTAGCCGCTTTGACAAGCGCCTCGACGACATCCGATACGAAGACGAAATCTCGACTTTGTTGTCCAGTGCCAAAGATAACAATCGATCCACCAGTCAATATCGCTTTTATAAAGCGGGGGATTACGGGTGCGTGGGAAACAGGAAGGCTCTGGCCCGGTCCATAGGCATTAAAAATGCGCAGAGCAACCGTCTCGATGCCCCATAGTTCGCCGATGGTGTGAACGTATTGCTCGGCGGCCCATTTGCTGACAGCATACNNACACGCCGGATACCAGTATCGCGCATTGCCTCCATCAAACTGACGGTCCCACCGACGTTGACGGTATTGTAATCTCGGGGATATAAGATGGATTGAGCCACCGATACTTGAGCAGCCAGATGATAAACGCAATCCACATCTTGAAGTATGGACCACAAGAGCGGTATATTATTAACATCTCCTCGAGTAAAATGGACACTTTGGTGCAAGGCATTACGATCACCTCGGCTGAGATCATCCACCACCCGGACTTCGTGACCATCTCTGGCCAATCGGTTGGCCAGAGCCGATCCCAGAAAACCAGCCCCACCGGTTATTAAGAATCGCATAATGCCTCGTTAAGTTTTTTTATTATGAGGATATTATAATTATGTACAACGATACTGGAGTGATGCATTGGCGAATAAGCGATTTTACCATAGTAATTGATGGGATTCAGAAATCAAACCACGAATGCAGCGAGCGAAGCTAGGCTTTTATGTTCTGGAAACGTCTGTTAACCACCTTAAAACTGCTGGCGATCACCCTGATCCTCATAATACTGGCTGCACCTGAATGGCCGGAATTCCAGGATGAGCGTTATAAGATTGACATAATCTTGGGCCAGCGTTATTTTGACTTTTTAATTTGGGAAGGAAACGCCCTGGCGGCTAAAGGGGAGGCTTCTCTGGCAAGCGGACAATCCTATCTGGGCGAGAACACGCGAAAGGATCTGGTTCTGGAGTATCTCAATTTGGTTGGCCAGGTACGTCACCTGGAGTCGCAGGTCAATGCTATCTACTCCGATCCAGAAGTAGATATACCAGCAGAAGCTGCCCGCGAGCTGCTAAATGAAATCTCCCAGCTTCGGTCTAAGATGGACGAACTTCAACCAGTAGCCGAATCGATCCTACAGGAACAAGTAGCAATCGTAATCGCAGAAGAGGGGTTTGAATTGCTCGGCCGTGTAATACCACCAGTTCAGATGCATATGACACCTCTTCCCAACATACTAATCGTTTCACCTCGTGAGGAGATTCGGCAGATTCATAATATTCCCCTAGAAAATGGCTTATCTGTGCCAACGCGGGAATTAATTGAGTCTGAAGTTTATGAAACTGTCGACCGTTCTGCTCTGGTCGTACCAATAGGCGGGCTTGGTTTTTACCCGGCCATGATAGTCGAGACTGGCGACGTTAACTATTTAGTGAACACTATCGCCCACGAGTGGGCCCACCATTGGTTAACGCTTCATCCATTAGGTATCAGCTATGCTGCTAGTCCGGCCTTGCGAACGATGAATGAGACAGTGGCATCGATATTCGGCGACGAAGTGGGTGAACGGGTGATCCAACGCTTCTACCCTGAATTTATTCCTCCACCCGAAGAGCCGCAAGAGGAGTCACCATCATCCGATCCTAATGAACCACCATCTTTCGACTTCAGGCCCGAGATGGCCTTGACGCGAAATCGAGTTGACGAACTCTTAGCCGAGGGAAAGGTTGAAGAAGCAGAAGCTTATATGGAAGAACGCCGGCAATTTTTCTGGGATAATGGATACCGGATCCGCAAGTTAAACCAGGCCTATTTTGCCTTTTACGGGGCCTATGCCGATACGCCAGGCGAGGGTGGAGACGATCCGATTGGCCCAGCTATCCTGACCGTTCGAGATTCGAGCTCGAGCTTGCGACAGTTTATGGACCGGATGGCGTCGATCACGTCTCTCGAGGATCTTCAAAAGGAAGCAGGACCGCTTACAGGCCTAACAGCCAACTGACCTATCGACCTCCAAACCATCTTTTACCAATGCGATTTTAGGAATCCTGTGCTTGGGGAGGCGGCATTTCGTCGACGACTTCTCTCAGAAGGACAGCCGTACGACTGGCAATGGACCAATACTCGTCGTTTTCGTTGGATAAGGAAAGATAAGCCTCTAGATCGGCCAACGCCTCGGCATATTGGCCCCGTTCTTGAGCGATCATCGCCCGATTTAGAAGGGCAGGTCCATAATCCGGATCTTCATCTAAGAGTGCGTCGAAATCGGCCAACGCCTCGTCGAGACGTCCCATTTCACGATATAAAATGATGCCTCGATCGAGGCGTGCCTGTCGAAAAGAGGGGTCTAACTGGTATGCTTGAGTGAAACGTCGAATGGCATAATTGTGCTCGCGTTGAAAGCTGCTCCGGTTACCAAAATTGCGGTGCAGGCTGCCCCACATATAATAAACGCGTGCAACTACAAAACGCCACATGACAGATGGAGATCAAGCCTCAGCCAAAAGTGAAAGCAAAGGCATCTCAGGCCAACCAATTCATCATTCACGCTCGCTGAGCCACTTTTCACATTGCATCGCGGCCGCACAGCCCTGGCCAACAGATGTGGCTATCTGTCGATACATCGAGTCTTGAATTTCCCCGGCAGCGAAAACGCCATCTACGCTGGTACGCATTCTCTCGTCGGCGATGACATAGCCATGTTCATCCATGGCTAATTGGCCTTCCAAGAACTTACTATTGGGATAGTGTCCAATATAAATAAATACACCATCCGTTTTAAGCCGTTTCGATTCCTGGGTCTTGACGTTGGTCACATCTATCTCAGTGACCATGCCATTTCCCTTAATCTCGTCTACGACAGTATCCCAGATGAACTCGATCTTCTCGTTGGCAAAGGCCCGTTTCGTTAATGCCGGGCCAGCTCGGAGCTCATCACGCCGGTGTATTACCCGGACCTTTTCGGCAAATTTGGTCAGGAAAAGACCTTCTTCCAAGGCACTGTCACCGCCGCCAACGACGACGACATCTTTACCCCGAAAGAAAAAGCCATCGCAAGTCGCGCAAAAGCTGACACCCCGGCCAATTAATTCATCTTCCCCAGGTATACCCAGTCGACGAGGCGACGCCCCGGCCGTGACAATAACTGATTCTGCCTCATACTCTTTTCCGTTGGTTTTGATGTAGAAGGGTGACCCCTTTGAGAAATCTACCTCCACCACTTCATCATATTCGTAACGGCTACCGAATCGCTCAGCTTGACGGTACATTTTATCGACTAATTCAGGACCGGTGAGGTCTGGATCGGGAAATCCAGGATAGTTTTCTACTTCAGCCGTAATCGAGATCTGACCACCAAGTTGGTTGCCAACAATTACCAGGGGATTGAGTTGGGCTCGGGCTGTATATAGGGCGGCCGTCAAGCCCGCCGGACCAGAACCAATAATGACGACACGTTCTTTTTCCATTGATCGTTCTCTCTATACGCTTAATGTTCAATATCTAGAATATTATCTTACCAATAAATGCCAAACAATAAAGAAAGCATAAGTAACAGCTTGGGTAACATCCGTAAGCGTAACAACACAACGGGCTCCACCTGGGATATGGACCGATAAAGAGGTTCCGTCTGGCGTTAATCTGTCAGGGCAACTTTTGACGCTCTTTGGGCAAGTAACAGCGGAAAATGCTTCCTTTCCCAAGTTCACTTTCGACCTCTATCCGGCCACCGTGCTCTTTTAGAATCCTGGCCGAAATGGACAAGCCTAGGCCGGTCCCGGCAGTGAAACCTTCTTTATCCGGAATTCGATAGAATCGTTCGAAAAGGTGGTCTTGATACTCTTCTGGGATGCCTGGACCTGTATCGGCCACAGCAATCATCACCTCGCTGTTGTGATCCTTGACTTCGATGCTAACCCGGCCCTGCTCTACATTATATTTGATGGCATTATTGGTTAGATTCAATAAGACTTGTTTCAAGCGGTCATAATCACCGTCAATGATGGGAACCGAATGAGCTACTCTAAAATAAATCGTGATGCCATAAGCGGCCGCTTGTGGATCTTGTAAACGTACGACATCCCGTACAAGTTCAGAAAGATCCACCGGCTCAAATTTTATTCGAACTCTTCCAGATTCTAGACGCGCCAGGTCTAGAAAGTCTTGAGCCATCTTGGATAAGCGCAAGGTTTCACGTTGGATCATGTTGATGAGTTCTTTTTGATTATCGTCCAATATCTCACGAGAAAGCAATTCGCTCGCTGCGGTCAGAGCCATCAAGGGGGTCTTAAACTCATGCATAAATTCAGATATTAGATCGGTTTGTTGGAAAAGCCTTGCATTCTCAATGGCTACGGCTGCCTGCGAAGCCAGCGCTTGGAGTAGGGCGGTATCCTGCTGGCTGTAAGTGGCTTTGCCATGTTTATTAATAACTTCGAGTGCGCCGATAACGCGCCCTTTGGTCACCATTGGCACGCCCAACATATTCCGGGTGATGTATTGTCCCGCACTCTCAATGTCAACGTAATCTCGGCCGTCCTTGATAACGTCGTCGAGGATCAACGGTTGCCCTTCATGCACGATCCAACCAGCCATGCTTCCATCCAAGGGGACGACGTTATCTTCAACCAACATCGCACCGCTGGTAGCCGCAATATGCAATTTTCCAGTCAATGGATCTAGCAGCAAAATAGAAGCATATTCGGTTTTCGTTAGATTGGTAGCCGTATCAATAACCATATCTAACAATTGTTTGAGATCAAGAGTTGAACTCAGTATCGTACTTATTTCAACCAATAATTTAAGCCGCTCCTGGCTAATTACTTCCAGTTGCCGGCGTAATTCCCCTGTGTTTGGTTTATCACTTCTTTGAATCATAGGTTGTTCAAGCTCGCTACAATCCTGGGCAGGATATCGACGACATCACCATGAATCACGACATCGGCCAGATCATCGATATAAGTCGATGAAAAATTAACGATGACTAGCCGGGCACCAGATTCAATAGCTAGCGTTGGTAGATCTCCGGCCGGCGCCATTTCCAAAGATGAGCCTACGACGATCATCATATCGCAAATCCGCGCCTGATTTTTAGCTTGGTTCATCACACTAACCGGTAGCTGCTCTCCGATTAGGATCACATTCGGTTTCAACACGCCACCGCATCCCCGGCAATGCGGGATATCGCCCGTGTCGACGAATTGATACCAGGCGGGTTTTGCCGGGTAAATTGTATAGCAGCGCATACAAGTTGCTTCTCGCAAGTGCCCGTGTACTTCGAAAACTGTTTTAGATCCCGCCCGGCTATGCAACATATCTACATTTTGGGTGATGATCGCCTTCAGAAATCCCTGGTCTTCCAATTGAGCCAGAGCCAGATGGGCAGGATTAGGCTCAGCCTCCAATACAAGTTTAGCAATAGGATGAATCCAATCGTAGAAATCCTGCGGTTGCCGTTTGAAGGAGGCGATAGAAGCGACTTCGAAAGGGTTGGCATTATTCCAAAGGCCCGATTTTGGACTTCGGAAGTCTGGAATCCCAGATGGCGTACTTATGCCAGCGCCGGTTAAAGCAATGGCGTGTCTCGACTCGGTTAATATCTCTAACGTGCGCTGGATTTTCTCTTCAACCTTCATCATCAGGTTATTAAATGGTTACAAATGGTCAGCTCATACGAGAGGCCATGGGTAGTGCCGGCCCGATCCAGGATAAGGAAAGATCCCCTTCTCTATAAGACGCTGCAACCGATAGCCGAGAGCATCCAATTCGCGTGGATCAAGCAACTGACTCAACTCTGCATAAACTGGATCCTTACCATTGCAGAGCCACGATTGAAAAGTAACCAAGTTGGCCTTCATGTGATCAGGTATCGGCTCACCGGCAAACTCCCAAATCACACTTCGCAATTTGTAATCTGCGTGAAAACAGACGCCATGATCGATAGCCCACAGCCGGTCATCAATCCCTAATAATACATGGCCGCTCTTGCGATCTGCATTATTTATAAGCGCATCAAAGAGAGCAATGATCTGAAGTTGATCAACGCTACGCCCTTGAAGGGTTAAATAGTGCTCTTGCGGATCATGCTCGACATAATATTGCAAAGAACCCCAGCCATGCGGGCCATCACGCAATATCGTCGGTGGCACCACCTGCCAACCAAGAACCTCACTTGTAAGAAATGCCGCCCGCTCTCGGAGACACAAGGTGCCACGAGTGAAATCCCAAAGTGGTCGCTCGCCCTTGCTGGGCTTGTATATCGCGGCTACTTGACCCGAATCATGGGCAATCTGAACCAGGAAGGTGTAGTTAGATCCCCAGGGCACAAGCCCTTCCATTTGCAATTGGCCTTTCTCGAGAATATTTAAGATTGCGGTCTTGGAATTAACGAGCATGGCCATTTCTGTTGGGGCAGAAGTGTCCTTCTGGGTCAATCGGCTGACCGCAATTTCCGCAAATTGGCCTTCCGGCCTTTACCACATCATTGGCGTGCTTGACGAGTGACCGAGCTTGAGCCCTCGTAGCCCAGAAACTGACGGCGTTTGGCTCCTCATCTTCTTCCACCAACTCATACGAGACAACGACAATCCGCTCAATTTCTTCATTATAACCTAGACCCATATTGCCAACCCGGAAAAGGGGTTCAATGGGTTCACGTAGGCGCATGTCTGTCCATATCGGCTCCCTTTCCTCTTCGTTGGGATATTTTTCGCTTAATTCCTCCAACAGAGTCTCCAGGCTGGATGCCAACATCGAGGCCTGCTGTTTCTCAATGATGAGCGAGATAAGATCAGCACCTTTACTTCCCTGGAGATAAAAAACACGTTGGCCGGGCTCTCCAACTGTGCCAACCGTCAAATGTGAAACTGGATTCAATTCGATATGGCGGGTCATCGTCGTGCCTTTTCCTTTTCCCGATTCTCGCCCTTATAATTCGTCATTTACTACCCATGTCGTTTATAACGATGCCTAATCTTGATTTGCCGACTCATCTTGGTTGCCGTTCGTCTTTTTCTCAGAATCCCGTTCTTCCTCATCTTTGGTCGGAAGACGAATTGGACCGTCGTCATTA
>DOXE01000315.1 GCA_003519205.1 Chloroflexota bacterium | reverse complement strand
TTCTTGTCTCACTTTGTGGCAACGGAATGGCCGGTCCACCCTCTGGCTCTGATTCACTTTTCCTGGTTACGATCACCGGCTCAGGCAAGACTTCCCTATTTCTTCGCCAAAGCCAATACAACCATGCCGTCACTACAGCAGCCAAGATAAAGCCAAACCAAAAGTTCGCGATCCCTTTATTTTTCATTCTTTAACCTTATTGAATTATATCGATCGTATAAACGCACAAATATCGGTCAACGGCAGATGAGCATGGGGATTTCAGAGCTGCCCAAAAAGGTGTCTACGACGTTGCCCAAGACGACTTCGACAACTGGGATACCCCCATATCCTCCTAAAATAAACAGATCGATCGCCTGGTCTTGAGCAATCGCCATTAGGATTTCGGCCACCGGCCCATCGGTGAAGACATAGTCTGCCTCGATTTGATGGCGCTCAAGGTAAGCTCTAGCGTCATCCAGCGTCTCTTCATTAATATCGTCCCCAGCCACGCTGACAACTAACAATGGGATACTCCAGGATCCGGACAGATAAGTGGCCACGTAAAGTGCTTCTTTAGCCTTGGGGCTGCCATCATAGGCTAATAGTGGGCGGGACATTGGCGTGACCTGGCCCGGTACAGCCAGTACCGGCCGGGAACATCGCCGAATAAGCGAACGAAAACCTGAACCCCATCTCGAAAGGGCGCTATCCTCTGGTGGGTGGGCCAGAGATACCACCACCAAATCAGACCAGCGAGCCCGTTCACAAAGAGTATGGGCGATTGGTCCAGGTCCAACATCAATCACAAACTTTGCTTCTATCCCGACCTCGCCGCATCGCCAATAAAAGCGATCCCGTATCTCAAGAGCTTCATTCGAATCCGCTAATTCCTCTTCAGGTACGACATATAATCCACGAAGACGTCCTTTTTCATGTTTGGCCACTTCAATGGCCTGTTCCAGAGCGAGCCAGCCCATCTCGTCGCCACTGATGCCGACCAGGATATTGGCAAATAGGGGCTCGGTAGCCTCATCCATGGCCTGTCTCAATCGAGTCGCGGGTTCGTCTAATTCATCTGGTACTACAATATCGAGGACCCGGCGGCCGATCCGCCCAGCAGTCCTGACCCAGCTTGCACTCTCTTGATCGACCAGATCGACGGCGGCAGCGCTCGTCGGTATCTCCCAACCTAACCACTCTTCAATGTCCAACCGATGTTTGCCAATCCAGAGGTACAAATCAGTTTCCGTTCGCCCAGGAAAATTTTGCAGGATGCCCAATTCCCTGATGATTTCCACCACTGGTAAATAAACTGTGTCATACCAATGGGCAACGGCTTCTTCATAGTGGATCTCGCGCTCCTGTTCGATGCCCATGTAATGGCGATGGACGTCAATATGGTCCAGTAACTTCTGGTATTGACCTGCACAAGTGGCACCGAGATCGGCGTCAGGACGTAATTCATCTAGCTTGGTTTGGTTGAGGAAATCGACGTATTCAGCCTTGATGATCAGGTCATCAGGCTGGATTTCAGGCGTTAAAGGCACGCGGGAGCGTAATTCGGTGACATAAGCCTGCACGCTGTCCGCCCCAAGTTGCCGGGCTATCGAAATCCGATGGTGACCGTCATGAACAAAATAAGCGTCGCCAATCTGGTAAACTTCAACAGGCGGTAAGCCACCCATGTCAGACGAAGCCACCTTCACACGGGCCCACCGATCTTGGTCACTATCCGACTTTGGCAGGAAATTGCGGGTGAAATCATGGTACCGGCCAACACTGCCAACGATTGCTTCTACGGGAATTTCTCGAAGGCTACGGGAAACAACACCACTGGCTCGCAATTTTTGCCGGACATCCTCATAGGACAACAATTCTGTCGATTTCCCGGTCAAACGTCCCAGGATTTCCTGAAGCCCAGCCCGCTCGCGGGCTCGCCTGAAATCGCCAACTGCAGATGAATAAGTTTCCATCGTCAATGCCTACACCGCTTATTGTTTTTTCCAACCCTCTCGTAAGACTCGAAGCGCATTTCCTCCCCAAATCTTGCCTATCTCTTCGCTCGTATACCCCTCGGCAACCAGCCTCTGGGTGAGTTTAGGCAATTCGCTGGCATCCTTCAGGTCGTCGGGAGGGTCGGTGAACCCATCAAAATCGGATCCAATACCCACGTGATCGATCCCGCCGACATTTTTAAAATGCCGCAAAGTATGAGTGATGAAATTGATACCGCGACCTGTCTCGTGTGGCATGAGCCAATAATTCATAAAGATCACACCCACAATCCCACCCGTATCGGCGATTTTGCGGATTTCCCAATCCGTTAAGTTGTAAGGATCAGGATTAATCTCGTAAGCACCCACATGGGTTGCCATGAGCGGCGCTCGATTTCCAACGATGTCATAAACGCGTTCGCGGGCGGCCGGTGTACAGTGCGAGACGTCGATCAACATTCCAAGATCGGTCATCTTCTCCACGACTTGTTCACCTAGGGTTGTTAGTCCGGGAGTAAGGTCGTGATCAGGTTGGAAACAATCGCCGACCTGCATCGGTTCAGGGAACGGATAACAGGGATAAGCCACACCATTCGGATAAAAATGAGCCAACGTTATGTAGGCTACACCCCGGTCGAAGAAATGTTGGACGCTGTCCAGATCTTCGCTAAGGCTGTTTGCTCCTTCGATGCAGTGCACCACGGCAATCGGGCGGTTTTCACCCATCTCGAGAATGGCATTTAATTCTGTAACTGAGTGTGCCATTCGAAGGTCAGGGCCTGCATCTTCAACCGCTTTTTCCATCTCGTCGAGCATTTGATTGGCCACATCAAAATATGGCTGCTCAAAGATCTTACGCCAGGTGGAAGGCATCACATATCGTAAAATGCCCAGCGGTTTACAATCCTCGGCTATCTGGGCTTCCGGCGCATAAATGACCGATAACATTGCATCCAGCCCACCCTTGCGCAACTTCGAGATATCCGTTCGAACACTAAAGGGATCGAACATCTTGGCTGCTCGATGACCCCGGGTCAGCGTTTTTTTAAATAAAGATACTTTCAACGAGGGATGGGCGTGTAAATCGACGATCGTCGAATCGCGGTAATGGATTTGTTTCCAATAAGGTTCTTGTAACTCCTCCATTCTAGCGCTCCTTCTTTTCCTGCTGTGCTGGACCAGTATTTGCATGAGTATAACATAAAAATGAATGGGCTCAGGTATAATCCTAGCCATGTCGGGGCAGGTTGAAAGCAAAAAAGGAGCCTGGCGTGATTGGACCTGGATTTTACCAGCCATGATATCGGCTCTGTTCACGGGCCGTCTCCTTAATGAATGGCTGCGGTGGGGAGTGAGCGGAGCAATTTTGATCACGCTGGCGGCCTTTTTGCTGGCTTTTTTACTCATGCGTCGACGGCCAATTCAGCAAACCTGGCCGGCCTGCTTACTCGTGATTTACGTGATTTATCCCGAACCGGATCCTCGTGTGGCCCTGGCCGTAGCTCTCTTAGCTATTGCTGCTTTGATCCTCTCCTTAACTTCAAACGGTACCGAGCAGTTCATTTCCAGCCGGTTGATGCACATAATTCCCATACTGCTTATCGCCGCCAGTTTCTCTATCCTATACTTCTTCACCCTGACGCCAGACATCCTGCCGGCCGATAGCGGCGAATTCCAACTAGTTGCTGCCGAACTGGGCGTCGCTCATCCACCTGGTTTTCCCCTTTATACGATCCTGGCCCACCTGATGACCCGACTGCCTTTGGAGGCCACGGCCGCCTATAAAGTCAACCTCTTATCGGTCATCACCAGCGTTTTAACGCTCATCCTGGTTTATCTCGCCGTTTACCAACTCACCGGCAGTATAGCGGCCGGCATCATCGGCAGCCTGGCCTTAGGTGGGGCCACCACCTTTTGGGCCCAGGCCACGACGGCCAATATCCGTAGCCTGACCGGATTCTTCACCGCACTGGCCCTCTATGCCCTCATCAAAGCCACCGGTTATAGTTTAAGACGTGGTAACCAGAAGGCTTCTTTCTCTGTGGCCCGAGATCCCCTTTCTCAAGAAGCGCCTTCAGGTAAGAGAATGACCCTCTTTTTGGCCTTGTTTTTTCTGGCCATCGGCTTGGGGGTC
>DOXE01000134.1 GCA_003519205.1 Chloroflexota bacterium | reverse complement strand
TTTGGGTTCTCCCGGGAAGCCGATTGCCTCCTCGATAATTAACTCTTATGCGGCTTCAAATTCGCCTTCGACGATGTCTTCGTCATCACTCTCCCCAGCGGTCTCACCAGATGTGTTTGCGCCGTATCCAGTGGTATCATCTCCGGTCTGATAGGCGGCCTGTCCAATAGCCATACTTGCTTGTTGGACTTCCTGGGTCAATCGCTGGATGTGATCGGCGTTCTCGCCGTTCATCGCTTCCTTCAGCTCTGCGATCTTGGCTTCAATCTCTTGGCGCTGGCTAGCAGGAACCTGGCCATTTAAGCTACCTATTGACTTTTCTGTCTCATAGATGACGTGGTCAGCCAGGTTACGAGCTTCGATTAGGCGGCGACGACGTTCATCATCGGCCGCATGCTTCTCAGCCTCTTCCACCATTCGTTTCACATCGGATTCATTCAAGTTGGTTGAAGCGGTAATTGTNNAATGCCACCTCAACTTGGGGGATACCTCGAGGCGCGCTGGGGATTCCTTCGAGACGGAAGACACCCAATGTCGAGTTATCGCCAGCCATCTGTCGCTCGCCTTGCAACACATGGATATCAACTGCAGTCTGGCCATCCTCGGCCGTGCTGAAGATCTCCGATTTACGAGTCGGAATGGTTGTGTTGCGCGGGATGAGCGTCGTCATTACCCCACCTAAGGTCTCAAGACCCAGGCTGAGGGGTGTGACGTCAAGCAGCAGAATATCTTGGACCTCGCCGGCTAATACGCCTGCCTGCAAGGCTGCCCCTAAAGCTACCACCTCGTCCGGATTGACGCTCTTGTTTGGTTCTTTACCCGTCAGTTTCTTGACCAATTCTTGGACCATGGGCATCCGGGTAGCACCACCCACTAGAACGACCGCTTGGAGCTCATCCGCTTTCAAACCGGCATCTTCCAGTGCTTTATTGAATGGCCCAACCAGCCGGTCCACCAGGTCAGTCGTCAGTTGTTCGAACTTGGCCCGGGAAAGTGTCATCTGTAAATGCTTCGGACCACTGGCATCGGCGGTGATGAAGGGCAGGTTAATCTCCGTTTGCATGGTGCTAGACAGTTCGATCTTGGCTTTCTCAGCTGCTTCTCGTACTCGCTGCAAGGCTTGCCGGTCCTGGCTCAGGTCAATACCCTGGTCGGTTAAAAATTGGCTGACGATCCAATCGCTAACGGCCTTATCCCAGTCGTCGCCACCCAAGTGAGTGTCACCATTGGTGGCCTGTACTTCCACAAGACCTTCGCTAACCTCGAGGATAGAAACATCAAAAGTACCACCACCCAGGTCAAAGATGAGAATTGTCTCATCTTCTTCTTTATCCAAGCCATAAGCCAAGGCTGCGGCGGTGGGCTCGTTAATGATTCGCATCACTTCTAAACCGGCTATACGTCCAGCGTCTTTCGTAGCCTGGCGCTGGCTGTCGTTGAAATATGCCGGAACAGTGATCACAGCCTTGGATACTGGTTGCCCCAAATAATCTTCGGCATCTTTCTTAAGCTTGCCCAAAACCATGGCCGAAATCTCTTGCGGGGTGTAGCTCTTGCCGGCAAAAGGAATATTAACCCGAACATCTCCCTGAGGACCCTGTTCGATCTTATAGGGCACGCGGGCCTGTTCTTCCTTCGTCTCCGGGTCTTCATAGCGACGGCCAATGAATCGTTTAACCGAAAAAACAGTGTTTTCGGGGTTGATCGTCGCCTGGCGCTTGGCAGTCTGGCCTACAAGGCGCTCGCCGTTTTTATTAAAGGCCACCACAGAAGGTGCTAATCGGCCGCCCTCGGCCGTCGATATCACCGTAGCTTCGCCACCTTCCATAACAGCCACAACCGAGTTGGTTGTACCTAAATCAATACCTACAATTTTGCTCATTCTTTTCAAATCTCCTTTCGTTTATTTCTCTACTGTTTTAGCCGGAACCAAGAAAAGAAATTCATGGTTCGCTGCAAGCGAGCGGATTCTGCTATATTGCAAAAATGGATTAAAAATGTCGATCCACTCAACGCTGGTAAAACTATCTATTAAATTAAGTAAGAAACGTTAGAATCACGTTGGTTGAGTATTTGTTTTCTATTAACAGAATGTCAAAGATCTTTGGCCAGATTGAATGTTTGCAAGAACCCTTCATTTATTGACAAAGGTTCCTTCAGTAGCTAGAATGGTCTCACCCATCGGATGATCCTGGCATGGTCAATTTTGTCAGGATCATTTGACTAGATTTAAGCAAGATTTTTGCTTTTAACCATCCACTTCAATCGAAAAAGGAGTTAGAATGGCTTTTGAACTACCCCCCCTTCCATATCCCGAAAATGCTCTCGAACCGAACATCGATGCCCGGACGATGAGTATTCATCACGATAAGCATCACGCCGCCTACACAAATAATTTAAACAACGCCCTGGAAGCTCATCCTGACCTGGCTGCCAAAAGCATTGAAGAGCTTCTTGGCGATTTAAACAGTGTGCCCGAGTCCATAAGGACGGCCGTGCGAAATAACGGTGGTGGCTACGCCAATCACAGCTTGTTCTGGAATGTCATGGGACCTTCAGCCGGTGGCAAGCCTTCCGGTGATTTGGCCGCGGCCATTGACGCAGCCTTTGGCAGCTTTGACAGCTTCAAAGAAACTTTTAGCAAAGCAGGAGCGACTCGTTTCGGTTCCGGTTGGGCTTGGCTGTATGTCGATCGTGGTGGCAAGTTGGCCGTAACCTCGACGCCAAATCAGGATACGCCGTTGATGGACGGTAATACACCTATCTTGGGACTGGACGTTTGGGAACATGCTTATTACCTGAATTATCAAAACCGCCGTGGTGATTATATCGCTGCCTGGTGGAACGTGGTTAATTGGGATGCGGTTGCCCAGAATTTCGCTGCCGCATAGTGGATATTATAACAAGAAGTAAAGTTTACTTTCTTTTTTACTGGAGAGAAAAGGAGAACCTTCATGACCCACATTGTTACCAGACTCTGCTTACGTGATACAGCATGTATCGACGTATGTCCGGTAGAATGCATGATTCTGGGCTTGCCAGAGGCAGAATGGCCCTGGTTGTATATCGACCCAGATACATGCATTGACTGCGGCGCATGCGTACCAGAATGCCCGTACGAGGCGATCTTCCCTGAAGAAGATGTGCCCTTCGATTACGAAGCACCGGCCGGTATTTGGATCACCAACACGAAAGAGCTATTGCCCGAGGGCCAACCCTTCGAGGGTGAGGTAGATGGCCATGAGGTGAAGGTGCTGAATGCCAAGCAGTTGGCCGGTGGCGAGGTCTTGGACCTCACCGAAGATATCGAACCCAACTACGATTTCTTTGTCTCGGGTCCTGGCTACGACGCCCTCGACATGTAAGCATCTTAACCAATCAAATACAGGTTAGCCAGGAAAATTTTAGGGGTATGTCAACCCCTGGATTTATGGAATTGGCCGGTGATACTTGCAACAAGTATCAGTGGCCAATTCTTTTTTTCACATTAAAGACAGGAGAGATGTAGGCCAATGGCAAAGTATCGAATCGAGATAGACTCATTGGGAGAGATTGAGGTCCCAGCCGGGGCTTACTGGGGCGCACAAACCCAACGAGCCATTCACAACTTTCCCATTACGGGTCTCAAACAGTACCAGGCCTTCATTTGGGGTATGGCTGCGATAAAGAGGGCGGCCGCAGAGGTCAATTCTGATCTAGGCTTATTCAAGGACGTGGAGATGGGGGACAAGAGCATGCCAGGGCACGTGATTGCCGAGGCGATTATCGAAGCGGCCGATGAGGTTATGGACGGCGAACTACGTGACCAGTTTGTCGTGGACCCTATCCAGGCCGGGGCCGGCACCAGTCACAATATGAACGTTAACGAGGTTATCGCCAATCGGGCCAACGAAATCCTAGGATTTGGCCTACTAGACTCGCCTAAACCGATTCACCCGAACGACCACGTTAACATGGCCCAATCTACTAATGATACAATTCCCACGGCTATTCGGCTGGGCTGCCTATGGCGCCTAAACGAACTATTAACCGCCCTCGATACACTATCTGAGGCCTTGGGTCAGAAAGCATTCGAATTCGACGATATCATCAAGAGTGGGCGCACACATCTCCAGGACGCGGTCCCTGTACGGCTTGGCCAGGAGTTTGGTGCCTATGCTCGATCAATCGAACGCAACCGGCAGAAAATCGTCGAGTCTGCTTCCGGGTTGATACGGTTAGGTATTGGCGGCACCGCTACGGGCACAGGTCTAAACGCCCATCCCGAATATCACCATCGCATGGTAAAGACTCTTAGCCGTCTGACAAATCTGTCTTTGTCTGAGTCTGATAATTTGTTCGAGTCCATGCAAAGCATGGCAGACCTGGTCCACTTTAGCGGAGCAATGCGCACCCTGGCCCAAGATCTAACCAGGATCGCCAATGACATTCGCCTGCTATCTTCCGGACCAAGCACTGGGCTGGACGAGATCCGGCTACCAGCTGTTCAGCCTGGTTCATCTATTATGCCCGGCAAAGTTAATCCAGTACTGGCCGAGATGCTCAATATGGCTATGTTTCAGGTGATGGGAAACGATGTAACCATTCTGATGGCCGGTCAGGCTGGGCAATTTGAACTCAACGTCATGATGCCCATCATCGCCTATAATCTATTCCAGAGCATGGACATTCTTATTAACTCTGTAACAGCCTTTACCGAAAAATGCGTGCGCGGAATTGAAGGAAATGTCGAAAAAGCTGAACGGTGGCTGGCCAAAAATGCCATCCTCGTCACCGCTCTAAACCCCGTCATTGGCTATCTTAAAGGGGCAGAAGTTGCCAAGGAAGCCATGCGAACTGACCGAACTGTCCGTGAAGTGGTCATCGAGAAAGGGTACCTGACTCCAGGAGAGGCAGACCGGCTACTAGATGTTCGATCGCTGACCGATGGCGGAATTCAGGCAAAGTAAGGCTACCAATTCACAAACGAACCCGAGTAGATCCAGCTCAAGCGACTACAAAATAGTAGGAGGGAACACATGTCCAATAATACAAATCTCGTTCGGATTGGTGGTTGGTCTGGTATATCGATGATTCTACTGTTCGCCGTGGCCATATTTGTACTGCCTGGCACTGTCGCCGAATTGTGGTTGTCCATTCTTGCTAGCTTACTGATTGTGCCGTTTCTCATTGGCGTTTACTTCATATTACGCGACTCCGGAAACGAGGTTCTGATCCCTACGGCGTTTAGCCTAATCGGTGTCGTCTTCCTGATTCAGGCCTACCTGGTCAACACTGAGTTCCAATATCGCTTTTCCTTTTTGCCCTGTCTGGCTGGCGTTCAAAGATTGTTCCGCGTTGGATTCACATTGTGGGGTTCATTACCATCGTGACAGGCTTCGGTTGGTTGTCACCTTGACCAATCCCGGTTGAATTCGGTCTAAGGCAGCTACCAAGCTTTCTTACATTGGTGATTTGGTCATTGGGAATAGGAATCGTGATGGTTCGCTTTCGTGAAGGTAGCGAGGGTGGAGACGACAACGAGTAGTGGAAAAAATTGAGATCGGTAGGGAAGACCACCAGGCAATGCTGGAACAATTGCAAGCAGCTTATCCTCTGGAAGCCTGTGGTATTATGGCTGGCAAAGGGAGCCTGGTTGAACGCCTATATCCAGTTGACAACCAACTAAAGAGCCCTCACGCCTACAAAATGGAGCCAAACCAACAACTTAAAGCTTTGTTAGATCTGGAAGAAAAGGGCTGGGAGATGCTAGCCATCTACCATTCACACCCCATGGGCCCTGATGTGCCATCATCGTTGGACGTTGCCCAGGCCACTTATCCCGATGCAGCCCATGTGATCGTTTCGTTGCGGGATCGACAACGTCCTTCTGTTCGAGCCTTTCAAATCTTAGGCGAAGTTATCGTTGAGATCCCTTATTACCTAGTCTAAAATATCGTAACGAAGGTCGCTTCCAGGTGTTTTCTGATATGCGTGTACCTTGTAAATGGCTATAATCTAGACACACCTTTGGAGAAGGGATGTTGAGTAGCGTTTATTTTATTCTGTCAGCCCTGATAGGCTATATGTTTGGTGCCATCCCAGTTGGTTTTTTATTAGTTAAGGCAATAAAAGGCGTTGATTTACGCTCAGTCGGTAGCGGCCGTACCGGAGGTACCAACTCGTTTCGTGCCGGGGGAGTGACTGTCGGCGTCTTGACCTCCATATTCGACGTTCTGAAAGCTGCATGTGGCGTATGGCTCATCAGAGCATTATTCGCCGATCAATTGCCCATCGCTTGGCTGCCTTGGGCCGAAGTGACCAGCGGGATCATGAGCGTCATCGGGCATAATTGGTCGGTTTTTTTGGGTTGGAAGGGTGGAGCAGGCACCGCGCCAAATGTGGGTTGGGCGGGAGCTGAATGGTTTCCGATTGTGCCCATTGCCATCGTCGTCGTATTAGGCGTGTTGTTAACGATTGGCATCGCATCAATCGCCTCTTTGGCCATGTCGGCCGCCATACCCATCGCTTTCCTGATCCTTTATTTAACTGGGGTGGAGCCTTATGATAGCACGCTTGCTTACATTATTGGCGGGATCGTCGGTGCGGCAATCATTACCTGGTCATTGCGCCCCAACATCAAACGCCTTATCCAAGGCAAAGAACGGATCGTTGGCCCTAGGGCTAAACGCCTCAGAAAAGGCGACTCAGAAACAACCAACTCTTGATATCTGGAATCATAGCTTCCCCGTGGTGTTGGATCCCCGTTTATGACGATCCCTTAGTCAACACGTCGTAGTGGAGTAATCCCATGGCGTCGATAGTAACGTTCTGAACACCCGGTAAAGAAATGACTGCTCGGGGTTCTTGAGTTAAGTCGATGGTTGGGAACTCTCGGGCCCATAGTTCCTGGATCTGGCCATATAATTCGAGGCGTCGCTCTTCGTCGGTTTCGGCCATCGCTTCCTCGTAGAGTTCTGCCATGGCCGAGCTATCATAGTTCGAACAAACGCTATCGGTGTTGGTTATGAAATACTCCATCCAACTCATCGCATCCAGGTAACTTGCAGGTTGGCCACTGGAAGGCCAGCCAAGGAGAAAAGCTGGGTAATTACAATTTAGGCTCTCTGGTCTAAACACCTGCCAACCCTCGCTCTCTAGGCTAACCTGGATCAAGTCTGTCTCTTCCAATTGTTCTTTAAGAAGGGCCGCATAATCTGCCTCAAGCTCCGTGTAGCGAAAATCGTTGACGTACCATATTGTCATCTCCAGCTTATTACCCGGGCTGTATCCGGAAGCGGTCAAGATAGATCGGGCCAACTCTAGATCGCGAGCCGGTTCAGTCGGTATGTGTCCAGGTGTGTCGTCTGGAACTGGACTGTATAAAGCTTTGCGGCTACCACTAAACACCTGGCTAGCCAAAGTCTCTCTATCGATGGCATAAGAGATAGCCTCGCGCAAACGAGCATTGCTCCAGGGAGATTCGCTTTGCTCCAAGACTAAATAGCTTTTGAATGTGGCTGGACCTTCCCAATACTCAAATTCCGGATTGGCCTGCAGGTCCCGCAGATCACCGGCCGAGAGGCCTGTCCAGGCTACATCTATGGCGCTATTTTCCAAAGAGCTTCGCATGCGGCCGGTATCGGCATAAAAACGCAGTTGGATATTCTCAAAACGCGGTAGGTTTCCCGGCCACTGCGGGTTTGCCCGCAAGCGCAACTGCACCCCTGGCTCCCATTCGGCGACCTCGTATGGACCGATGCCACCGCAGGAATTAACTGCATCTGGGTTGGAAGAATAGCACTCCTCGCTAACGATAAAAAATGGGGGCGTTGCCAGCACGCTCGGGAAGTAGGATGTCGGTCCTTTGAGCACGAATTTAACGGTTTGCGGGTCGATGACTTGCACGGCGTCTGCATCGGCGAAATTGTCACCATTATCATCTTTCAGGTAACGATTTACTTGAAAATTACCCAATCCAGCTGCCCTACTGATTGAAAATCTCACATCCTCGGCTGTCAATTCGCTGCCATCGGGAAAGGTCAGGCTGGGACGCAGACGAAATGTGTACTCTTTTTTATCTTCCGAGATCGTGGGGAAATCCTCTGCCAGTAAAGGCACCAGTTGATTTTCAGCGTCAACCGTAATAAGGCCACTCATAATATTCCGCTTTATTTCCCAACTGGCCAGTTCTGGATTTCGCGCCGCTGGATCGAGATCAGTCAAGTCGGCCACCATACCAATCACTAGCTCGTCGTCGGGTGTACCCACTAACGATTCCCCAGCATTAATGGTTTCATTGGGAACGAGCCAGGTCTGCGTCAGCCGCTCGACAGCGCCATTTTCGCGTACTCTAGCAATGGCAGAATTTAGAGTTTCCAATAAGACCTCATTTTTTTCAGGCACTACGATCCCGTACGCCTTTCGGGTGATCCAGGTCTCCTGTCCAGTGCCACCGGCGACCTTAAGTTGTAAAGGATACAAACCGGTGAAGTATTCGGCATCTTCGCTATCCAGAATAACGCCTTCGACTTGGCGATCAATGAGCGCTTGCAAAGCGGCCGGCGTGCTGTCGTAAAGTTGGAGATCTGGCTCACTAATGCCGACAATGCTACGAGCGGTCTGCTCGCCATTGCTGAAACGCTGCACGCCAATAGGGATATCAATGCCAATGTCATGGTAACTCTCAAGTTCGGTTTCATTGGCCCGCACGACTAACACTTGCCCCACTTCCAGGTAAGGATCTGTGTAAGCTAGGCCTTCAACCGGTTGCTCAGGGATGACGATGGCCGACATGGCCGTATCGAACTCCCCATTTATGATGCTGTCAAAAAGGCCACCAAAACTGGTTACCACAAATTCGTACTTGAAACCAGCTTCGGCTGCCACTTCGGCAATTAATTCTGGGTCAAAGCCGATGACATTGCCAAAGGGATCGATATCCTCAAAATCTTGAAAGCGTGAAGGGGCATCCGTGGCAATGGTAATAAAAGTGATATCTTCGGCCGTCTCTGGAAATCTGTCCGATGCCTCGACGGCAGGAACCGTACTGGCTGGCGATGGAATCGCCGCCGGCGAAGGCTCTGCTATCTCCTCACGGCGACAACCCGCCACGACTAACAACAATACGAAAGGAAGAAGCCAATAACTCTTTCTCTGATTCTCCATGCTTTAGCGCCTACCTCGGC
>DOXE01000127.1 GCA_003519205.1 Chloroflexota bacterium | reverse complement strand
GAGTGGGAGAAGGCAGCCCGCGGCGTAGACGGCCGAACTTACCCTTGGGGACGCATTTGGCAAATGTCGGCCTGCAACACGTCCGAGTACGGTGTTAGTGGTACGACCCCTGTCGGCAAGTTTTCTCCAGCTGGAGATAGTCCCTATGGCTGCGTGGATATGAGTGGTAATGTGTGGGAATGGACGGCTAGTGAATTCAACGAATCAACTATGGTTGTCCGTGGCGGATCGTGGCGAAGTAGCCACTTGGATGTGTGGTGCACGATGCGGGCAGGTAACGCTCCCGATACGCTGTCAAACCACATTGGATTTCGGCTTGTTTCAACCAGTGCCACGTTAAAGTCGGCGACTTTGATGGACATGGACAAAGGGGAATAGTCTTATTTTGTTTATTGACCGCGGTTTTTACTAATAAATGGTTTCGTATCACATTGATTTAGAGGCATGATGAACAGCAGACGTAACTTTTATCTGTTGTTTGGAATAATAATTGCATTTGTCACTTCTTTAGTCCTTCCATTGATGGTGGCTGGACAGGAAGAGAGTGATGTTATCCTCACGATCAACCAGCTAGACGACTCTTCATATCCATTGGTTCTTTTGCTGGCCAGCGTCACCGATCAATTCGGTAATCCTATTGACGGGTTGACTGGAGCAGACTTTTCTCTTTTTCAAGCGGGAAACCAGTTAGCAACAATGTCTGTGGCGGCCGCAGATGAGAGTCAGCTGGGAGTAGCCATCGTAATGGTAGTCGATTCGAGCGGAAGCATGAATCAAGTTGGCTCTAACGGTCAAACTGCACTGGATGTTGCCAAAGAAGCGATGAATTCCTTTGTTAGCAATCTTGATCTATTAAGAGACCAAGTTGCCCTGATATCTTTTAATAGCAACACCATTCTTACCCAGCCATTTAGTCGTGATATGAATACCCTGCAGGGTTCCATCGACAATCTTGTGGCAGAAGGGGAGACGAGGTTATTCGATGCTTCATACAAAGCAGTTGAATTAGTCTCGACCCTTCCTCCTGGTCGGAAGGCCATCATCCTACTTACTGATGGACAGGATACTGAAAGCCGGCTAACGGTCGACGATATTAAAAATCGAGCCGAACAAAGTGGTGTTCCCATCTTCACGATTGGACTCGGCCCAGAAATAAATCCAATTCCACTTGAGCGGTTGGCAACTGTTACTGGCGGCCGTTATTTTAATGCGCCAACTTCAACCGATATCGGGACAAATTTAAACCTTATTGCGGAACAATTGCGGAAACAATATGCCATAACCTTTGATTCCGATATCCCAGCCGATGATCGCCGCCACCCAATTAGCCTGGTCGTAAACTATGGCGAAAAAACTGATGAGGACGTAAGCTCCTTTAAAGCCCATCCCCGCCAAGGAAGTGTTAAACTCGAAGCCCCAAGTGATGGAGAGTTAATATCATCCCAGATAGTTATCTCGCCAACCATCGAAATGCCAGGTGAGATCTCCCAAGTATCTTATTTCATAGATTCCGAGGTTCGGGAAGTAAAAACAAGTCCACCGTATGAATTTGTTCTCGATCCTCTCCAATACTCAGGAGGAAACCATACGTTTCTAGTACAGGTCATTGACCAAGTCGGCAACCAAACAGAGGCGTCAAGCACATTTGAAATCATCTCATCGGCCTCTGTGCTCACTGCAAATATTATGAACCCTCAGGATGGCGATGAACTAGCCGATCCAACCCCGATAGTGGTCGAGGTAGGGGAAGCTTCCGATGGTGTTGAAAGGGTTGAGTTTTGGGTAAATGACTTATTGTTGGAAACCAAGAGAACTGAACCATATGAGCTTTTGTGGGATGTAACGTCAGTAGAACCTGGCTTATACAACATATCGGCCATTGTCTATGACATTCAAGGAAACCAACTGGACGACAACATTCAGGTTTCTGTGATTTCACCAGACCTAATTAAGGCGTCACTTATTGGTATATTACCGGCCCAAGTCATCACTCAGTCGGTGCCCTTGGCCGTCTCCATTAACGACACAGTTAATCCAGTTGACCGGGTGCAATTCCTTGATAATGGTCAAGTATTTGCGATGAAGAGAGATCCTCCATATGAAGTGGCCTGGATTATCGATGACGTAAATGATGGCCAGCATGTTTTGACCGCTAGAATCTATGACAACCAAGGAAATATCTGGGAGGAGAATATTGAGGTAACAGTTAGGCAAATATCGTCGAGCTTTCCCACATATTTACTGCCCTCACTCGTTGTTTTATTGGTCATTGCGGTCATTGGTTTATTGGTAATTATCGTGTTAGCTCGTCGACGAAGGACGGAATATTTTTATCCAGAACCGTATGTCCCGTTCCCAGTCAACAGGTATTCTCCACAAAGAGAAGAGGGTCTCGAGGATTTCTCAGTTGATGAATTGACAATGGAGATAATTCAACCAGCAGTAGCAAAAGATCCTGGAAATTCAACTAAAGAAGATCAATATTCTCCTAAAATAACCGTAGAGGCTGATGTGTCTGAAGGAAATGGTAACGATAGATTTGAATTAGCAGCCCAATCAATTTGGTATGATCGGCCGGTTTCGGACAGGCTTCATCTCGGACCAGCTTATCTATTGGGCATTAAGGAAACGACAGGAGAGATACACGAGTATCCGATATCTGAAAATGGCGTGAGTATCGGGCGAAGCAGAAAGGTCGATATCTTGCTTCACGACACAAAGGTATCCCGAGAGCATGCCGAGATTCGATTCGAGGATGGAGACTTTATATTTATTGACAAC
>DOXE01000265.1 GCA_003519205.1 Chloroflexota bacterium | reverse complement strand
GTTCCTCGACCTGTCGCTGGCGCGTTTCATAGTGATCCAGGATCTGGTCGTAATGGTGAATCTCCTCCCTCTGGCTGATTAAGCGACCACCGGAAGGTATTTCCCAATCTTCTTCGACGACGGTTTGAAAAGCTTCGACCTCGACAGTTCTTTCCCATTGGAAGCCTGTTACCGAAGCTTCGGCATCCCTCCCGCCAAATACAAGAAAGGCAATCACAGCCAGACACAGCAAAGCGATGGCACCAATACCGGCGATAATAGCGATGGGAAGCTTCTTTTTATCCGTTGTCTTTTCAGGTGGTGACTTGGCTGGCTCAGGCTCTTCGTCGAAGGTCATGTCACCGGTGGTTGGCACCTGGTCCGGCTCGTATTCTTTCACTTGTTGGACCGGACTAGTCTCATCCCGAGCCGCACCACAAGAGCCGCATACTGCGATATCGGCCGCATTGCTGGTCCCGCAATATTCACAGATCCAGTCAGGTCCGACCAGTGCTTGTCTTTGCAGCTTTTTATCAGTTACCTCACTATCGTCGGCTAAATAAAACTTGGTCCCTTCCGGACGGGAATGACCACAATTCTGGCAATTGCGGTGCCTTCCAAGATTTCCGATATTTCCACAATATTGGCAATCCCATCGGCCTTCACGAATGGCCATTGGCGAATCCTCCATTTGCGGTGTCAGCGCCTATCGTCATTATTAAACAAAAATGCGGCTGGAAATTTGCTATTTTGATAAGCTGTTGATTGAAATTTATCTAAAATTTCTTTAAATAGACTTAAAATTGGTACTAACTTCCTAGATATTGGCCGATATTCTCCTGATATAATGGGACTAGTTTCCTATTAGTTATCCTGACTGCACAAAGGAGATTAAGTCATGATATTCCTTACTCAGCAGGATGGCCAGGGGTTAATTGAGTACGCTTTAATTCTTGTTTTAGTATCACTTACCGTCCTATTAATCCTGGCCGTTCTGGGTCCGCAGGTGGGAAACATGTATAGTCAAGTGACCTCTGCATTAGGAGGTATCACCTGATCGGAACAACTCATCTGCATTAATTACATTTATCCCTTTTTCTTATTTGGCTCGACTTGTTAGTCGGGCCATTTTTTTGCCTCTTGAGCCAATTGAATAAACTTGGGTGATACCAACTATATATCACAACGATCAATGGTTAAAAGCATCGCGAATCAACGAAAGCCAATTTCCACCCATAATAGCGGCAACATCATATTTAGAATAACCGTTCTCCTCCAGTGCCAAACTTAGCAATCTAAGATCTGAATGGGTATCTATCCCTTCTGGAGAAGCCTCAACGCCAAATCCTCCATCAAAGTCACTTCCAATGCCGACATGGGACGCGTCACCCACACACTGGCAGATATGATCGATGTGGGCCACGATGTTTTCCATTGTTACCGTCGATTTAGGGTCTCCCTTGGCATACCCTTCCTTCAAAAAACCATTGAATAAAACAATGCCAATTACCCCATCTCTCTCGGCAATACGCTTGATTTGAAGGTCACTCAGCTGGCGCTGCCCGGAAACCAGGGCGCGAGCATTGCTATGTGTGGCCACAATGACCCCTTCATAACTATCTAAGGCATGAAATATCGCTTCCTCGGCCATATGAGTGAGGTCGAGGATGAAACCAAGGTCAGCCATGATCTCCAGCANNCCACGCTCATACCACAACTCTGCCTCGGCCGGTTCTCGAATCGGGTCAGCTCCCTCGAGGAGAGGGACTAAGCCAAGCAGAGGCTCTTGTCCTTCTTGATGACTGGCAACAACTGCATCCAAATCTGCCAGGTCACCAATCAGTCGAATTGTCTCCACTTCGTCAGCCAATCGGTGAAAATAATCGAGTTGTGCCTGGCCACTGATAAAAGCCTCTTCGGCATCACGGTAAATCAGATCGTCTGTGGTGGTCCCCTTCTTGCCCCTGGCTGGCTCGACAAAAATCGTGCTGAAAACGATACCCACACCGGCTGCTTGGAGTGAGGGTAATGTTACCATTGCCGTTCCATTAGGATGTTTCCTGTTTGCCTCCTTTTCCCGGACAGCTTCAACAGTCGCCTTCAGGTCTCTATTGTATTTCAAGGCGTTGTAAGCCAGATCTAGATGGGCGTCAACAATAAACATTATTTGATGAGTTCTCGCAAAGTTGACAAATTGACCGGATCCATTTCGATCTCGTTGCCCTCATCATCCTCTTTTGTCTTATTAGTCTCCAAGTGAGCCGGATGATCAGCCCATCTAGGGTCGTTTACAAAATTGGCAAATCCCTCTAAGCCTACCGCGCCCTGGCCGATGTGCTCATGACGATCGCGCCGATCTCCAAGCTCATATTGACTGTCATTTAAGTGGAAGCATTTAATTTGTTCCAAGCCGATTACCCGGTCAAACTCTGCCATTGTGGCTTCATAGGTATCAGGTGTGCGAATATCATAGCCAGCAGCCAGAACATGACAGGTGTCAAAGCAAATGCCTAGTCGTTCACTGTTAACGACCGCCTGACCATGTTCCAGGAGGTATGCTAATTGCTCAAATCGGAAACCAAGTGTAGTGCCGGTTCCAGCCATGGTTTCAAGGCAAATAGTGGTCTGGTATCCATCGGTTTCTTCTAATAATCGTCTCAAAGCGCGGGAGATGTTATTTAAGCCGGTTTTCTCGTCGGCATCGATATAGGCGCCCGGGTGGAAAGTTAGGGTTGAGACGCCTAATGCTTCGGCCCTCTCCACTTCCTCTTTCAGCGCCTTATATGATTTTTCCCACAGAGCTTCGTCAGAAGAACCAACGTTAATCAAATAGCTGGCGTGAACGGCTACTGGATAGATATGGTCAAATTCCGCGGCTGCATCTTTAAACTTTTTAACGTCATCATCGGTAAGGGGCTTGGCTTTCCACTGGCGATTACTCTTGGTGAAGATCATGATGGACTCGCAACCTATCTCATCGCCTCTTTGAAAAGCTTTAAATGGTCCACCTGCCGTACTAATTTGTGCTCCTAATCTCATATTAAATCCTTGCGAACTTATGAAGACGATAGAGGCTCATGATGTTGAGGTTAATCATCGTCAGGCGTCCAGGAGCTGAAATAGCCGATGGC